>NZ_JBALLY010000012.1:51875-73715 GCF_036963045.1 Bacillus sp. JJ864
TTAAATTAATCTCAATATCTTTTCCATTCTTATCTTTCAAAATTACTTTGAAATCTCCTACTTCATCAAAAGAAGTAATATCAAATGTTTTTACCTTAATGGCCTTCCCATTATTTAAACCTTTTGAATACCCCTTCAATGTTGATTGATGCGCTTGTCCTTTATGATCAACTAACGTAATACTATCAATTGTCTTGAGTATTTGTTTTCTCTTTTCAACATCCTCTACAGAATCAAATTCAAACGTGATATTCATCCCTGTTGGCAACAATTCAGCAGAAGAAATTTTTAACGATTCCAGTTTTTGTTGAGGAACATATTTGATATCATGAATTTTATTAAACTTATTATCGACCGTGATACTATTTTCCCATTTCCCATGAATTTCTTTATTTAATTGCATGCCACTTTTATGAAATGCAAAAACATTTTCTTTCTTGATATTAGATTTTGTTTCTGCTTCTGTCATAAATGTAGGATCTTGATTTTCTAATGGTGAAAATAATTGGATTGATTGTATATTAAAATTCAAACTCTCAATATCAGTAATCGGATTCATTGGATATAAAACAAAATTACCTGTCAGTTCACCATGCTCTGCATCTACCTGTAAACTTTGTTCTCCGTTTGCTAATATTTCTTTATTCTCCTCCGTTAAACCAGTTGTTGTATCAGCTTTTTCTATATATCTTCCTTTATTGTCAGTTAAATCGTATACCATATTTAATTCAGAAACTTTCTGCAACACACTTTTATCATCAAATTTATACCGTAATGAAAATACGATTTTTGATTTATCATACGCTATGTCTTTTATTTGAATGGTAACACCACTATCTTTCATACTATTATTTTTCTCTACTTTTTGCATATATCCGTTATCCGTAGCCTTTTGTACCCCTCGATCTTTTGCAAGGAAGATTTCCTTTACCATCGCCATAGGAGCATCACCATACAAAACGAGACCAGCGATAGATAAACCTGTAATCACAGCAGCAATTTGTTTTTTATATGAAAACCGTTTTTTCGTTTTTTTACTGTTTCTGATTTGCTCAAAAGCAAATTCTTTCTTTTCTATAACACTTTTAGGGATTAAGATATCTTCGTTTAATGATTCTTCTAACTGCTTCTCAAAGTTAAGATTCATTTGAACTCCTCCCATTACTTAATATTTGTTCTTCTTGTAGGTAGTATGTTTTTAACTGCTGCCTTGCTCTACTTAATCTCGATTTTATCGTTCCTTCTTTTTCACTTAAAATTCCACTTATTTCTTTCGTCGTAAATTTATTTACATAAAATAAAACAATCACTAATCTGTACTCAGCACTTAAATAGCTTAAAATACTTTCAAAATCTAATTTTTGTTCTACCTTTTCATTCATGGCATACTGAATCGGAACTTGCTCGTAATCTTCGACATATAAGTCGCTACTATGCAGAATACAACGTGACCGCTACTTGCCTTCTATCATATATCTTTCTGTAACTCTAACAAAAATCTCTCGTAAATTTAAATACTAGAAGGAAACGACAAAACTTTCACGAATTTACCATTTGAATCTAACCATAGGAGGTTTTTTCTATGTTCCAAACTGTAGAAGGTTTTATAAAAGCATGGAAATACGAAGCAGATTCAACACAAAGAGTATTAGATATGCTAACTGATGAAGCATTAACACAAGAAATTACACCAGACAACTGGACGTTAGGACGCATTGCGTGGCATATTGTGACAGCTATTCCTGTCATAACATCAAGAACAGGTTTAAAATTCGAAGGAGAAACGAAAGATTATCCTGTCCCAACTTCCGCGCAATATATCGCGGACAGTTATCGTCAAATGAATGAAGCATTTACTAAGGCATTACAAACACAATGGACAGATCAAGATTTAGCAACGATAAATGATTTCTTCGGAAAACCAATGCCAAATTCAATCTTTTTAATGACTGTCATTAATCATCAAAACCACCACCGCGGGCAAATGACAGTCCTCATGCGCCAAGCAGGATTAAAAGTTCCTGGCATTTACGGACCAGCAAAAGAAGAGTGGGCTCTAGCTGGAATGGAAGCTCCGAAGATGTAATATGTGCTTACGAAATAAAAATGAGGTTCCTCTTTTTGAGGAACCTCGCTTTTATTCTATAAGGACAAAACAAATTTCTTTGGTATCATTTATAATGGATGTAAATAAATATTGGAGCTGAAACACATGGATTATATAAGTTATTTACGAAATATGGTTGGACATGAAAAAGTAATTATGGTGGTCGCAGGTTGTTTTGTATTGAATGAAAAGAATGAAGTACTTCTGCAATTACGATCTGATAACGGCAAGTGGGGACAGCCTGGCGGATTTATGGAATTTGGCGAGACAGTTGAAGATACAGCAAGGAGAGAAGTGTTTGAAGAAACTGGTTTAAAATTAGGAAAACTTGAATTCTTTAATGTGTATTCTGGAAAGAAATACGAAAGAACGCTATCTAACGGTGATCAAGTTGCCTTAGTAAAATTGACTTATATTTGTAGAGATTTTCATGGAACATTACATACTGATAACGACGAAAGCTTACAGCTAAAATTTTTCCCCTTAAATAACTTACCTGAACTATGGCAGACTCAACAAGAAGTTTTTGACGATTTGTTGGAATTTATGAAAATAAAGAACTAATTTTTCCTATCAAGTAGACAAACAACCCATATGGTTACGCACTCACCTGAGTTCAATATTCTATCGGACTCAGGTGAGTGCGTTTTTCTTAGAATTGTGACTAGCAGTTATCATCACCTAATTTAAAAGCATTCTAATTCCATTTATAATTATGCCTGCTACTCCTATTACGATTAAAAGTAAAAAAAACTTCTGTTCTGGATTTCTATAATATAAAATTCCTCCTATTAAGAGTGCTATAAACCCACCTACTAGGTTAAGTACAAGTAAATCCATCATCATTCCTCCCTAATTAGCTTTTATTACGTTGAATACTAGTCATTTCTATCTGTAAAACTAAATCGCATCCTCTTTTTCAATGTCTCGAATTGATAAGTAGGCAATTATCATTCCAACAGCTGCAAGGGCGAGCTGAATGGGAATAACAGTGAGAATTGAAAACTGCGGATTATGAGAACAAGCAAATGAAATGACAAATAATGATGATACAATTGTGACAGGAACAGAATGCTTACGCATCCCAAAATATAGTGGAATTAAACTTGTACCTGCAGCAGCGATTGCAAATGGAATCATATTGATCGCTTGCTGCATCCAGTCAGTAAATGTAATAGAGTATGATATAAACGAAAAATATCCATGTAAAACAAAGACAGCACCTGTAACAACCGTATTAGATAACCAAATTGTTAAAAATGTGAGTATAGCAATAATGAATAATTTACTAGCAATAATTTTCTTCCGCTTAATCGGATAAGAGAACATGAGCATGATTGTCTTATTTTTATATTCTTCAATAACTAATTGCGCAAGTAATACTGCTGCAAATACAATAAACGTTGCCCGCACCATTGCTCCTATCAATAAAAATGCATCCTCAGCATTTGTCATAATTACATCCTTTTCCACTTCCTGTATATAGTTCATGAAAATGAATAAGGCTGTAATAATGATGTTGGCAACGAGCGCTCCTTTTACATACCAACCAAATTTAAATTTTTTCATTTCTAGCTTCATGAGGTGTAGCATAATGGCCCCCCCTAGTACGCTTAATTTACTTAAACAAATCCACTTTCTCTATTTTCCTTACAGTCATATAAGCAATCAATAATCCAACACAAGCTAATGTAATAGGAATGAAAACAATATCGTACAATGAAGAATTGCCACTTAAGCTAGAGGTTAGTAGTGACATAATAATAACCCCGGATACAATCGTTGTCCGCACGGAATACTTTTTCATACCAAAATATAAGGGAATCAAGCTAATTCCAGTTGCCGCGATGGCATTCATTAATAATTTAGATGCATTTGGCATAAGAATTGTCATCGTTAATGGCTCTGCTATGACTGAATAATATACATTTAATATATAAAAGAAACTAAAAATGACAATGTCACAAATAACAATCGAAAGAAATGTAAAGATCATAATAATGAACAATTTTGCAATTATCATTTTTTTACGATTAATCGGATACATAAACATGACTGTCATTGTCTTTTCTGTAAATTCTTGAATAATAAATTTAGCAATTAAACTCGCGCCAAATATCATAAATGTTGCTTTCACAAAAATATCAATAAACCGAAAAGCATCATCATAACTTTTAAATTCTCCATCAAGCATAATTAATGTAACAAACCCTAGCATAACAAGAAGCGCTATAAAGGCTCCTTTAATGACTGGCCATAATTTGAATTTAACAAGTTCTAACCTTATTAAATTAAGCATGGATTCCCTCTCCATTCATAAGATTTAAGAAGTACTCTTCCAATGAACTATGCTTTTTATTGATACTCTCAATTGCTATATCATTTATAATTAGAGTTTTCGAAATGGCTTGCTGCGTCGCGGTCATATCATAAATGCGAATCATATTTTCACTCATAATTTTATAATTTGTCAGACGTAGTTTATTTTCTAACAGATAAGCTGCTCGTTTCACATCTTGAACAGCGACTTCAATATACTCCGTTTGTTGTCCATTAATACTTTTCATCGAAACTTCTTTTATTAGCTTCCCGTTTTGAATGACACCAATTGTATCTGCCATTTGTTCCATTTCACCTAAAATGTGGCTAGACACTAACAACGTAATTCCATATTCTTTACAAAGCAGTTTAAATAATTCTCGTAGTTCTTTAATGCCGATTGGATCTAAACCATTGATGGGTTCATCTAAAATTAACAACTCTGGTTTTGTTGTAATCGCTCTTGCAATTCCTAGTCGCTGCTTCATCCCAAGTGAAAAATCTTTTACTTGCTTATCATCAATATTGTGTAAATTTACAAGGTCTAACGCCCGATCAATTGCTTTCTTGTCATAGAACCCCATATATTCGCAGTGTAAATTCAAATTCTCTTTAGCTGTTAGTTTTTCATAAAAGATCGGATATTCAATAATTGTCCCCATTCGCTTTAACACTTCATATGAAGTATTTGTTAATTTCTCACCAAAAATCTCAATTTCACCGCTCGTCGGTTTGATTAAATTCGTGATCATTTTCATAATTGTTGTTTTACCAGCACCGTTCGGCCCTAGAAATCCATATATTTCTCCTTGCTTCACATGCATATTGACGTTAGAAATCGTTTCTTTACCTTGAAACACTTTCGTTAATTGATTTGTTTTCAATACGTACGTCATCTTTCGTTCCCCCTTTCGCTTCCGTTCTATATTTATATAATAAGAAATGAAACTCTCTTTTTTCTTACCTATTCCTTACAAATTCCTTAAGGTGAATGACCCCTCCCTACCACTTGGGCTATGCCCTGCACGTGCTTAAAGAAGGGAATGAATGTTGGAATTTTGTTAAAAAGCTTGTAGAATTGCTCTTTCTACAAGCTAAAAATTGATTCTCCTTAACATAACTATAAACACTGTTTTCTCATAGGGTGTACTAGACAGATGAATTTCTCCCCCTAATGCTTCTACAAGACGCTTCGTAATCGTAAGTCCAAGTCCACTGCCTTGATACAAGCGATTTCGTGAATCTTCTAATGTGTACATCCGTTCAAATACTTTATCGATATGAGATTCAGAGATTCCTTTTCCTTTATCCCATATGTCCACGTACACAAATTGCTCATCACTTCGAAGTGTAATCCCTAATGTTTTTCCGTCTCCCCCGTAGGCAATTGCGTTTGAAATTAAGTTATTCATAATTCTTCCGATAACTTCTGTATTCCCGTGCGCATATATCGGTGTTTCCGGTATATCGATATGAACGTCAAATCCTTGTGTTGTTAATAAATCATAAAATGACAGCATATGTTCCTGACAAATTTCATTCATATAAACCCGCGTCATTGCAATATCTTTATCGCCAGATTCTAATTTGGCAAGATCGAAAAATTTATGAATAAGATCTAGCACTTCTAACGTTTTCGTATGAACTTTTTCTAGTAATACCTTCCGATCTTCTTCACTTATCGTTTCATCTACATGTAAAATTTCCACATAACCAAGAATAACAGTAAGCGGCGTCTTTAAATCATGCGAAATGTTAGAAAGCATCTTTCTCATAGAGATTTCTAGTTTTGAATGCTTTGCGATTGTTTTTTTCTTTTCATCTAACAAATAATTGATCGCTACTAATAATGACTTCAATTCTTTATCATCTGTCACAACTAATAAATTTTCACTCGTTTGCTTTTCCAAAATTGCGTGTAATTTTTCATATGTATAACGTAAATTCGCACTTCGACTTTTTCCCGTACGATATTGAAAGTAAATGACACCAAGTAATAAAAAAATAATAGCCGTTAAAAATAAAACCATTCTATATCACTTCCAGCTTATAACCGATACCCCATAATGTCTTAATGTACTGCGGCTGAGAAGGATTGTCTTCAATTTTTTCACGCAGCCTTCTCATATGCACATTAATGACATTCTCATCACCGTAATATTCTTCATTCCAAATTAAGCTATAAATTTGCGCCTTCGTAAACACGCGATTTTGATTGGTCGCAAATAGCTTTAAAAGCTCAAACTCTTTCGACGTAAGTTTAATAGTTTCGTCGTTTTTTTGAACGATAAAATTAGCCGTATCCATTTTCAAATTCCCGATCACAATCATGTCATCTTGTTTTTGCTGCGGAGCGGAATATGTAGTTGACCGGCGGATTCCAGCCTTCACTCGTGCCGATAACTCAATCATAGAAAACGGCTTACAAATATAATCATCAGCACCAAGCCCCAGCCCTAATGCCTTATCCAAATCCGTATCCTTTGCTGACATAATTAAAATCGGAACAGAGCTCTTTTTCCGAATCCTATTCATCACTTCTAAGCCATCTATTTTAGGCATCATAATATCAAGAATAACTAAATCAAACTGATCTTGTGAAAATTTAGCAAGTCCTTCCTCTCCATCTGAAGCTACTGCTACAACAAACCCCTCTTTCGTTAAATACCCATTCACCATTTCTTGAATAGATATATCGTCTTCTACTAATAAAATTTTATGTTGCACACCATCACCCGTTTTCTTGGAAATTTATACTTATATTGTAATATGATGGTTGAATTTGGTAAACAAAATATACGGAGTGGCTCACATATACATATAACCATGTTCATTCTTTTATCCCGTGAATTCCTTATATATGAATGCAATTACCTTCAAAAAGCTTTTATTTCCTACAAAAAACAAAATATTCAATATTCTTATTAATCAGACAAGCATACAAGCAAAATGGACACAATGTCATATAATTAAATTACATTCTAAAAGAAAGGAGTTTTATTATTCTTGTCAGCAAAACACTTTAATTCTTATGGGTATCCGGCTCCAAAGTATCCAAGGGAATCCACTTTATTTACAACAGGAGCTATATGGAGAAACCCCAATACCGATGTCGTGATGGTCACGCTTTTAAATGAGGATTACAACATACCCCAAACCGTCACCGTATCCGTGTTAGATTGGCAAAATACGTGTAATCCGGCCGAAGTTTCCAAGTTTGCATATTTATGTGGACAAGCCGTCAATCCCTCTTTAAATACCACACAAACGATTCAACCTCAGCAAGGCAACATCGTTCCACCTGACAACGTTCAACCGATTCTCACACCGTTTACGTTTACAATTCCTCCTCGTAATCTTCTCGTGATTCACGCAGTTCTCCCAAATTCTTTTCAGCAACCAAGTCCTTGCTACGAAGTACTTGTGACCTCTCAACACGGACCTGCCAAAAGTATCATCACGAACACATTTGGCGTCAATACTGCGGGTGTTCCGCAAGAAGGAAATACAATCTTTCATGATCAATTTTCACCTACTCCTGTCACCTCATATGGCCTCCCACATTATCCTTTCGCTCCGCTTAGCCCTGTCATGCCATAAGGGAACGGATTATTACAGCATCCATAATTTAGAGATACGAGTGAAAAGCCCCTTCAGTTCATACACTGAAGGGGCTTTTTGTTAAGTGAATCGATATATAGACTATGATTCGTTTTAACGTACTTCCAAAAGAGGTCCTTTACGACAACTTTTCCGCTCTCATATCCCAAGCTTCTTATTTCTCCATAATCCAGCTTCATTTCTACACTCAACAATGATATGATGGAGTTCACTATGAATGTTTATAATTCAATGTATATAAAAGGAGATTTCATATGTCAGAAAATAAAAAAGTAAGCCTAGCAGATGTAATGCGTGAACAACTTGCGAAGAAAAAGCAAGGAAACGGAAATGGATCAACTGCTAAAAATCAAAATCAAGCAACGAAGAAGTTACAAAATCAACAAACGAAGAAACCGAACAATCAACGCAGACGCACAGGTGTATAAATGAACGGACAGAACCGCGCAAATATATCGCCTGGTCTAGAAGTTGATATTGTACTAAAGCAAGATCAGCGTACGGGGAAATTAACAAGAGGGATTGTGAAAGACATTTTGACAAACTCACCGTCCCATCCGCACGGCATCAAAGTACGTTTACAAGACGGACAAGTTGGCAGAGTACAGCACATTGTGTAATAAGAAAAGGAGCTCATTTTATAACTGAGCTCCTTTTTTGATGTCTTCTATTACTAATTCATAAATCCGTTTTGAATTTTCAACGTATAAGTCACTGCTAGGCAAAACAAAAAGTGATCTCCACTCATTTTCTCCCTTTGTTTTAACATTGCACGTGGCAGGAAAAGGCACTGACCGCTTCTACGCATGGCCAGATGCTCTCATCCATCTAAAAAGAAAGAGGTTTTTATTTCATTTTCTTAATAAACACAACTTTTAAATAATCACCTTCTGGAAACTGCGAAATAGTCCGGAAGTCCTCTGGTAATGAATGTTCTTCTAACACTTTATACTTGCCATTCATTTCTTTAAATGCTGTATCAATGAAGCCTTTGAACTTTTTCATACCGAAAGTACTGCAATTTGTCGAAGCTACAATAATACCGTTATTTTCTGTAATCGCAATTGCTTCTTTTAATAAGTTTTTATAATCTTTCGCGGCACTAAATGTATATTTTTTTGAACGCGCAAAGCTTGGCGGGTCTAAAATGACCATATCAAACTTCAATGCTTTCTTTACTGCATATTTGAAATAGTGAAATACGTCTTCTACGATAATATCTTGCGCTTCGTAATCAACGCCGTTTACGCTAAATTGCTCAATTGTTTTACTTAAGCTGCGGTTCGCAAGGTCCACACTTGTCGTCTTTGCCGCTCCGCCAAGTGCTGCAAAGACAGAAAACGCACCTGTATAGGAGAACATATTCAAGACTGTTTTGCCATTTGCATATTTGTCGCGAATTTGCTTTCTAACATTACGTTGATCTAAAAAGACACCTACCATTGCCCCGTCGTTTAAATATACCGCAAAGTTGACCCCGTTCTCTTTGACGATAATTGGAAATTCTCCGCGCTCTCCTGTTACGAAATCGTCTTCTTCAATATATTGTCCCTTTGTATCAAAGCGCTTTTTCTGATAGATCGCTTTAAATGTAGTCACATTCTGTAAGGATTCGATAATCTCTTTATTAAATCGATAAATCCCCTCACTGTACCAGCTAATCACATAGTACCCATCATAGTAATCAATGATTAAACCGCCGATTCCATCACCTTCACCGTTGAACACGCGAAATGCGGTTGTATCTGGATCCTCATAAAAGTTTTGACGTTTACTTAAAGCCGATTTAAGCTTCTTTTCAAAGAAGGCTTGGTCAATTTGTTCTTCTTCTTTTCTTGTGAGAATCCAGCCATATCCTTTATTTTGCTTTCCATAATATCCTGTACCAATAAACTTATTTTTGTCGTTTACAAGTTTTACGATTGTACCTTCTACATTTACATCGTGTAAATTTATAATTGCTTCTTTTGAAATAAGTGGGTAGCCACTTTTTAACTCATTTATATATTTCGTCTTAATCTTTAAAATAACTTCTGTTTTCATTTTTATATCCTACCTTTCCATTCCAATGCTTTCTAGCTATTAAGAAAGGCCCTATACGAAGTCAGAAATATTATCACGACTTATCTTATGTATGAAACCACTCTATGTTAGAAGCACAAAAATAGGGCCGTTTATTTAGTGTCGTCCATAAAGTGAAACTTCCATCAGTTTCTCCCACTGATGGTTAGTTGAACTAATCGGGCATTTACGGGCAGTTATGCCTCAACCTGGCTTCTTCGCTTCTCTCTAGGAGGTATTACTGCCCGTTAATGCGGGATAAACGGTCCCTTTTAACTATACACGTTATTCTTTTATCCACACAACAAGCCCTTACCCTTTTTTATGAAAAAAATTAGGCGTAAGTACTTGATTTGGATAAGGTTTATGATAAATATGCGTTGCTGCAGGAGAGACAGGCGGAATTAACCATACCCAGTTCCCTGTAACTAAACGACCGCATGCTGCTTCTTGCTTTTCAAATTGACTAAACTGCTGCGCCGCTGTATGGTGATCTACAATCGTTACGCCTTGTTTTTTAAAAGAATGTAAAACTGCTACATTTAACTCAATTAGTGCTTTGTCTTTCCAAAGTGTACTGTTTCTTGATGTATCTAATCCCATTATCTCAGCAATAGCTGGAAGCAGATTATAACGATCATGATCAGCTAAGTTGCGTGCACCGATTTCTGTTCCCATATACCAGCCGTTAAACGGAGCAGCCGTATAGGAGATGCCGCCAATTTCTAAACGCATGTCAGAGATCATCGGAACACCGTACCATTTTGCTTCTAAAGAGGAAAATGGATATTCTGGATGCTCTAACGTCACTTCTTTTACATATTCTTCTGGGATTGACTTATACATT
Source organism: Bacillus sp. JJ864 (assembly GCF_036963045.1). NCBI lineage: Bacteria > Bacillati > Bacillota > Bacilli > Caryophanales > Bacillaceae > Bacillus > Bacillus sp. JJ864. The sequence goes on from NZ_JBALLY010000012.1 coordinate 62,831, forward strand.
GGATCGTTTCCATCAATTGAAAATACGAGCGGCAGCACATCAAAATGTGTTCCTTTCCCTCTCCAGCCAAGTTCTTGACAAAATGATGAAAATGATAAGGAATGAGAATCGCCGATAATACCTTGCTCGGTTTCATATCCCGCATAGCGAATTAATTGATGGTTATAAATTCGAATATGATTTTGCTCATTTTGATATTGTTTAAAAATAGTAATCGTAGGTAGGATTTTCCCGTCGTTTGTCGCATATTGAATATGATGAAGCAGCGCCTCATATATCCCTTCTGTATCATTTACATCGCGCGCATCTAATACATGAAGCTTATTCCAAAACAGACGTCCGATGCAGCGATTACTATTTCTCCATGCCATTCGCGCCCCGTGAACAAGCTCCTCAAAAGTATGTTCATACGTTCCTGTCATTTGTATTTCAGATTCAATTTGTGATAATCTATCTTGTATTTCATGAGCTTTTTCTAGTTCGTTGTAGCAATCTGTAATAAACTTAGTTGCTTCCTCTAACAGTTTTTTCGTTGTAATCATAGCGTCTCCTTCTATTCCTATATAACATTCTCTATTATACATAACATCTTCTACTCATGCCTAGAAAACAGACAATGAAAAAGAACACCAAAAACGGTGTCCTCTTCCTTATTTCGCAAAAAACAGCAAATATATAACCCCAATAATAAAAAACGTTCCGCAACAAGCTAACAATACTTTTGCAAGTTTGTCCATAAACATAGCCGTTTCCCCTTTGCTTCGTTTCCTATTTCAGTTCTACAACTGTAACACCAAGGCCGCCTTCGCCTATATCACCATAACGGAAGCTTTTCACGCCGCGGTGTTTTTTCAAGTAATCTTGTACACCTTGACGCAGTGCTCCGGTTCCTTTTCCGTGAATAATCGAAACGCGTGGATAGCTTGCAAGCTGCGCATCATCTAAATATTTTTCTACACGTGCTAGCGCATCTTCAAAACGTTCACCGCGAAGATCGAGTTCTAACGAAACGTGATAGTCTCTTCCTTTTACCGCTGTCACTGCTTTTTTCTCAACAGGATTTGGTGTATTAATATATTCCATATCGGACTCTTTCACTTTCATCTTCAAAATTCCGATTTGAACGTTCCATTCGTTGTCGCTTACTTTTTTCAAAAGCTGACCTTTTTGACCGAACGTTAATACTTTTACTTCGTCGCCTGGTCTTAATACTTGTTTTGGCGCTGTATTTTTCACTTTTGTTTTTTGTTTTTTCACAAGCTCCGGCGCTGCCCCTGCCAGGCGGCTTTTCGCTTCAATGAGCTCATGATCTTTAATATCAGCAAGCTTTGCTTTTCGCAATTGACGAAGTTCACGAATAATTTCTTCCGCTTCTTTGTTCGCCAATTCGACTTTTTCTTCGCCTGCTTTTTGTGCTTTTAGTAATCTTTCATCACGCTCTTCGTTAAATTCGATAATTTGACGTTGCAGTTCTTTATGAAGTTTTTCAGATTGCTTACGAAGCTCTTCTGCTTCATTCCGTTCACGCTCAGCGTTCTTTTGGCTTTCTTCAAGCTTCGCTATCATATTTTCTACTTTATTTGATTCTGTACTAATATGACCACGAGCACGGTCAATTACACGGTCAGATAATCCAAGACGTTTTGAAATTTCAAATGCGTTGCTTCGCCCTGGTACACCGAGTAACAATTTATACGTTGGGCTTAATGTGTTTACATCAAACTCAACACTTGCATTAATGACTTGTTCACGATTATAGCCGTATGCTTTTAGCTCAGGGTAATGCGTCGTTGCTACAACGCGCGCACCACGGTTATATACTTCATCTAAAATGGAAATGGCAAGTGCAGCCCCTTCTTGCGGATCTGTTCCTGCTCCTAATTCATCAAACAATACTAAGCTTTCAAAGTCAGCTTGTTCTAAAATATCAACAATGTTTACCATATGAGATGAGAATGTACTTAAGCTTTGCTCAATCGATTGCTCATCACCGATATCAGCAAACACATTTTTAAACACACAAATTTCGGACTCATCTAAAACAGGAATGTGCAAACCAGATTGCGCCATTAAAATACAAATCCCTACCGTTTTTAATGTAACGGTTTTACCTCCTGTATTCGGTCCGGTAATAACAATTGTTGTAAAGTCTTTTCCAAGCACAATATCGTTTGGCACAACAACTTTCGGATCAATAAGCGGATGACGCGCTTGTCGTAAGTTCATATAACGCTCATTGTTCAAAATTGGCTTTGTTGCTTTTACTCGTTTTGCATAGAAAGCTTTTGCAAAAATGAAATCAAGCTCTGCCACAATATCAACGTTCTCTAAGATAATATCAGCCTCAACTGCTACTTCTTCTGTTAACATCATTAAAATGCGTTCTACTTCTTGTTTTTCTTTCACGCGCGCTTCTTGCAGTGCGTTATTCAGTTCTACAATGACTTGCGGCTCAATAAATAACGTTTGACCAGAAGCAGATTGGTCATGAACGATACCACCATATACACCGCGGTATTCTTGTTTAACTGGAATTACATAGCGGTCATTACGAATTGTTACAATTGCATCTGACAACATCTTCTGTGCGTTTGAAGAGCGCGTCATGTTTTCTAACTTTTCACGAATGCGACTTTCCGCTGTACGAATTTGCTGGCGGATACCACGTAGTTTTTCACTCGCACTATCAACTACTTCTCCGCCGTCACTAATACAATTTGTAATTTTCTTTTCTAAATCATATAAAGATACAATGCGCGCTACATACGTATCTAAAATCGGCAGTTCCACACCATTTTCAATCATATCTTCAATAAATCGTTTCATCTGGCGGCTGCCATACATCGTACTTGCAATATCTAAAAGTTCATGCGGACTTAACATACTACCAATTTTCGCACGCTTTACATTTGGACGAACATCAAAAATCCCGCCAAGCGGCACATGTCCTTTTAAACGGATGACTTTCGCAGCCTCATCTGTTGTTTCCTGCATTTCTACCACTTCTTCGTAATCTGTGCTTGGCACAAGACCTTTTACTTTATCTCGGCCAAGTGAAGAAGCAACGTGTTCAAGTAATTGTTCTTTTACTTTTTCATATTCTAATACACGCAACGTTCGTTCCAACATAGTTGCACGTCCCCCTTGTGTTACTTATTACGCTTAATATAATCTAATAAACGTTCAATATCCCACGTGTTAATAACGGTATCTTTTTGAATCCAACCTTTACGCGCAGCTGCAGTACCAATTTCCATATCCTCTAACATTTCAAGCGTATGAGCATCTGTATTAATGGCGATTTTCACACCCGCACCTTGCGCTTGCTTTAGCAGCTTCGCACTTAAGTCTAAACGGTTTGGATTTGCATTTAATTCAAGTACAGTATTTGTTTCTTTCGCAAGCTCAATTAATAAATCTGTATCGACATCATAGCCTTCGCGGCGACCAATTAAGCGGCCTGTCGGATGCGCAATCATTGTTACATGATGATTTTCAATTGCAGCGCGCAGGCGCTTCATAATTGTTTCACGGTCTTGTGAGAAACTAGAATGAATAGCCCCAATCACATAATCAAGCTCTGCTAATACGTCATCATCAAAATCAAGTGTTGCATCTGGTAAAATGTCCATTTCAATACCACGTAAAATAGTGATATCCGGATACTTTTCATTTATACGTTCAATTTCTTTGCCTTGTTCACGAAGGCGCTCTTTCGTTAATCCATTGGCCACTTTCAAGTACTGAGAATGATCCGTAATCGCCATATACTTATATCCACGAGCGCGGCATGCTTGTACCATTTCTTCAATAGAAAAAGCACCGTCACTCCACGTTGTATGCATATGTAAATCACCTTGAATATGAGAGAACTGAACGAAATTCGGATACTGCTCAATTAGATTGATCTCTTTTCCATCTTCACGTACTTCTGGCGGGATGAACGGAAGTCCAAAATGTGCAAAAAATGCTTCTTCTGTTTCGAATGTCTGCACTTCTCCCGTTTCTAAGTTTTCCACGCCGTATTCACTAATTTTCTCGCCCTTATCTTTGGCAATTTGGCGCATTCTTACATTATGGTCTTTTGAACCCGTGAAATGGTGAAGAGTAGTAATAAATTCTTCCGGCTTCACAAGACGGAAATCAATCAAAATATCGTACTCATACTGAAGGCGTACAGAAACCTTTGTATCACCGCTTGCGATCACTTCAATCATATTATCAAACTGCAGCAAATGCTCGCGTACCTTTTCTGGTTCAATTGTCGCAATAATAAAATCCAAATCTTTCACTGTTTCACGAACGCGGCGCAAACTTCCCGCACGAGAATAGCGAATAATTTCTGGTATATTCGACAATTTCCTCTCTATTTCCCCGGCAATAGGAAGCACCATTGCTATTGGAAGACGTTCTGGCCGGGAGCCAACTTGCGCGATTGCCTCTAATATTTTCTCTTCCGTTTTCTTACCGAACCCAGCAAGTGCTTGAACTTGCTTTTCCTCGCAAGCTTTCTTTAATGTTTCCATATCTACAACGCCAAGTTCTTTATATAACTTCGCGACTTTTTTTCCGCCAAGACCTGGTAATTTTAAAAGCGGTAATAAGCTGCTCGGCACTTCTTTTTCAAGCTCTGTAAGCACTTCTGATGTTCCAACTTCAATATATTCTGCAATAACGGCTGCTGTTCCTTTTCCGATTCCTGGTATTTTCGTGAAATCTTCAATTTCCGAAAGGCTGCGATCATCACTTTCTAACGCAGCTGCCGCTTTACGAAATGCTGATATTTTAAAAGGATTTTCCCCTTTTAGTTCCATGAAAAGTGCAATCGTCTCAAGTAGTTTAATCACTTGTTTTTTATTTACTTTCATTCTTCTCCCGCCTTCCCATCATAGAAAAAAACTTCTCTTTCTAAAGAAGAGAAGTTATACTTTGCTGCCTGTCTGCCATAATTCCTTAACTTTTTCAGAAAGAATCGGTGTATCATTTACTATTACTTTGCTTATTGTTGATGTATTCAGCGACGTTTGTACTTGTTGAACCGGAAGTACCGTACCGATCACAATTAATACAAACAATATAATATACACTTCTAAAAAACCTAAAATCGCTCCACCTAATGCGTTAACCTGTTTCACAACAGGGATTTCTGTAAACATGTTCAAAAGCTGTCCAAGCAATGTTAGTGCGATTTTTGTAGTGATAAATAACGCAATAAACGCAATGGCTTGGTAAAAGACTGTTTCCATACTATTTGCATCGATCCAATTCGGCACATTTACTTCTTGCTTAAATGGATACGGAATAATTTTTTGCAATGCAGGTGCTAAATCTTTGCAATACCAATATGCTACAAGATAAGCAATAATAAAGCTTGCTAATTTTACAAGTTGTAGTACTAGACCTCTTCTTAACCCAAGAAGAAAGCCCATGACAAGCAGTAAAATAATTATAATATCAACCATGTTATTCCATTCCTTTTTGTCTCATTCTTTCTTTCAACTTTTCATTTTCTTCTTTTAATTTTATATAATCATGCACGACATTGACTGCTGTCAACACCGCCAATCGATTTGTGTCAAGCGAAGGATTCTTAGCATTCAGTGCGCGCATTTTATCATCCACAATCGCCGCGACAATGCGTATATGACTTGTACTTTCATCGCCAACAACTGAATATTGTTGACCGTAAATTTCTACATTAATTCGACTTCGATTTCCCTTTTGTTGTGACAACTTACTGTCCTCCAATCCCGTACAGAATCCTAAAGATTATCATACCATGAAAAAACATCATATGGAAACAGAAACAACAATTCGATATGATAAAAATATAAATAACGAAAAAGGAGTAATCATTTTGTCAAATTCTATTGTTATTCAAGTAAGCTCTGCAGTTATAGCGGACATGAAAACAAGGTACGCACAAGCAATACAACCAAAAGTTCCTCAAGGCGGTGTCTTCATGGCAAAGGTTCCATCTTGCACAATTACAGCCTATAAATCAGGAAAAGTCATGTTTCAAGGTGGACGGGCGACAGAAGAAGCAAGTCAATGGCAAGCAAATGCCGCGCCGCCAAAAACTTCTATCAAAAAAAGTGTGGACAGCCATGCCTATGCACCGCCAGCTTCTATCGCTACTATGTCTATTCTTGGTTCAGACGAAGTCGGAACAGGAGACTATTTTGGACCGATGACAGTTGTTGCAGTATACGTCGATGCGGCGCAAATTCCATTATTAAAAGAACTCGGCGTCAAAGACTCAAAAAACTTAAACGATACACAAATTTGTGAAATTGCAAAACAACTACTAACAGTTGTCCCTTACAGCTCTCTTGTTCTGCATAACGAAAAATATAACGAAATGTTTGAGAAAGGCCATAATCAAGGACAACTAAAAGCACTGCTTCATAATAAAGCTATTACAAACTTATTGGCTAAAATGGCACCAACGAAACCAGAAGGCATCTTAATTGATCAGTTCACACAACCGACTACATATTATAAATATTTAGCCAAACAAAAAAACGTTCAGCGCGAAAATGTCTATTTCGCTACAAAAGGCGAAAGTGTACATATCGCTGTTGCAGCGGCTTCCATTTTGGCCCGTTATTCATTTGTGAAACAATTTGCTGAACTAAGCAAAAAAGCAGGCATGGAACTTCCGAAAGGCGCCGGGAAACAAGTCGATATCGCAGCAGCGAAATTGATTCAAAAGCTTGGAAAAGAAAGATTACCTGAGTTTGTGAAATTACATTTTGCAAATACGGAAAAGGCGCTTCGATTGTTGAAAAAATAGTTATTTTCCAGTATGGACAGGATGCGTATAGGCTAAACAATGGGTTCATTCAATATATCGATCGTTCTTTGTAATATATCGGCGATTTTTACAATATATCGACCACTCTTTAGAATATATCGGCGATTCGACAGAAGATAAAGACCTTCCGACGATATTCGACACGCGAGTAGTCGAGCCGCTGAACTGGATTATATGAAAAAGTGAAATGAGCTGACTAAAAAATAGACTTTAGTCAGCTCATTTGTTTTTACTATTCTGTTTTAAACGTCTCTGCAACTTTTTTTGAGACTTCTTTTAAATCATAAAACTCAACACGTTCTTTCTCTGGCGTATCTTTATGCCCAATTACAATGTCTCCGTCATCTTCTACCCAAACAAAGTATTTTCCAATTGATCCATCACTATAATCAATAGACATATTGTAATGAATAGCCGATTTAGCTGCTTCATCTAGTAATAATGTTTTCGGCTCATCACCGTTTTCCGCCAATCCAGCCTGCTCCATCGCAGATACAAGTTGTTTCATGTCTTCTGCTTTTTTCAATACTTTCGTCCCTTTTGGTTTCGTAGATGTCAGCTGAATTTCCTTTATCTCTTTTCCTTGAAACGTAACAACCTCTGCCTCTTGTGATGTTGGAACTACTTTTTCTTGCTTCTCATTTCCACATGCACTTAAACTGATTAGCATGATTGCTAAGAAACATACCATTCTTTTTTTCACAAATTCAGCTCCTTTCTCTTTCACATAATGTTTCTCGTTATCCTTCATCTCTCCCTGCTCTAAAAAAAAATAAAAAAGGCATATCAATCAGCTTAATTGCTGTTGATATACCTTTTTTCAATCTTAAAACTCCGCAGAACCTGGTGTTCTTGGGAATGGAATTACGTCACGAATATTTGCCATACCAGTGATGTACATTAAGAAACGTTCGAAACCTAGACCAAATCCAGCATGTTTTGTACCGCCGTATTTTCTAAGCTCTAAGTACCACCAGTAGTCTTCTTCGTTCATGCCTAGTTCTTTAATTCTATCTACTAAAACATCCATTCTTTCTTCACGTTGACTTCCGCCGATTAATTCGCCGATTCCAGGAACTAGAAGGTCAGTAGCCGCTACTGTTTTACCATCATCGTTCATACGCATGTAGAATGCTTTAATATCTTTTGGATAATCTGTTACGAATACAGGGCGCTTAAAGATTTCCTCTGATAAGTATCTTTCGTGCTCTGTTTGTAAGTCAATACCCCATTCTACTGGGTATTTGAAGTCTGCACCTGATTCTTGAAGCACTTTAATTGCTTCTGTATATGTGATGCGACCAAAGTCAGAGTTGATTACGTTGTTCATACGCTCAAGAACTGTTTTATCAACAAAGCTGTTGAAGAATTCCATTTCTTCTGGTGCATGCTCTAATACGTATTTCATTGCATATTTCAGCATATCTTCCGTCAGATTCATTACATCTTCTAATTCAGCAAACGCAATCTCAGGCTCAAGCATCCAAAACTCAGCAGCATGGCGAGTTGTGTTTGAGTTTTCAGCGCGGAACGTTGGACCAAATGTGTATACATCACGGAACGCTAATGCATACGCTTCAGCATTCAATTGTCCACTTACTGTTAAGTTTGTTTCTCTGCCGAAGAAGTCTTTTGAATCGTCTACTTGTCCATCTTCACCTTTTGGCACGTTGTTCATGTCATGCGTTGTTACGCGGAACATTTCGCCTGCACCTTCAGTATCACTTCCTGTAATAATTGGTGTATGAACGTGAACAAAACCGCGCTCTTGGAAGAACTGATGAAGCGCAAAAGCTGCAATAGAACGCACGCGGAACGTTGCCGAGAATGCATTCGTTCTTGGACGTAAATGAGCGATTGTACGTAAATATTCAAACGTGTGACGCTTCTTTTGTAACGGATAATCAGAATCTGATAATCCCTCGATCTCGATTTTGTCCGCTTTAATTTCAAACGGCTGCTTTGCAGTTGGCGTTGCAATTAGTGTTCCCTCTACTTTAATAGAAGAGCTTAATGGAAGCTTCGTAATTTCAGTAAAGTTATCTAATTCTGTATCGAAAACGATTTGAACGCCTTTAAAGAAGCTACCATCGTTTAATTCGATAAAACCAAATACTTTTGAATCACGTAAGTTACGAATCCAACCTGATACTTGTACTTTTTGGTCTACATATTTATCAGTTTCTCTATATAGACTTTTTACTAATGTGTTTTCCATATTGAAATTCTCCTTTACATATATTTAAATACAAAAAAACCTTCCATCCATAAAGGGACGAAAGGTTAAACTTCGCGGTACCACCCAATTTGTCATAAAGACCAGCTCTAACTCGTATGTATATACATACTTCCCGGTTTGTAACAGGCCGGATTCCCGTCTAAGTCTACTCTTGAATACATCATTCAATTTCGGTTAGCAACTCCAAGGTGTTCTTCACATATACCGCCTCATCAGGCTCGCACCGTCCCTGACTCGCTTTGGATTATAGTATATGCTACTTTTCCTTATCATCGTCTTTCTTTTGTTAAACTAAAATTAATGTACTACATTCCTTTAAAAGATGCAAGTTGTCTTTCAAAGGCTTACCCTTTCAAAGAAAATGCCGTCCCCATATGCGCTTCAATCATCCGAACATGTCCATCTGTTTTTGAAAACGACGGTACGTAGCAAAGCTCATAGTGTAATGGATTCTGCTCCTTCGCCCACACAAGTTTCATCTCCAAATCACGAACGTAAATAGCTTTTGCTTCTTCCTCAGAGATTATTGGCTCATCGTTTAGCTCATCTAGTTCCTTCTCAAAGCCATCAACTACTTGAAACTCTAAAATCTTCCCAGATTGCTGACCAACTTGAATGACCATACTGCATGTATCTACTCTTTTACCACGGTACAGAGGATGGAACCAAAACCCGTACTGCGATTCACAATTTTCATCTTCCCATACACAATGATGCGATGAATGACTTCTCTCTATTAGGAATTGTTCGTCAGCTTTAGGATAACATGCAAATAAAAATTGAAGTGCACACTCTCTTGCTTCCTCTTCTGTTATGACTTCTTTCTTCCCATCTTTCTGTTCATTATTGATTACACTTATACACTGAAATGTTTCTTGATGAAAACATACTTGAATGGTATGAAACGGCGTTCCTTCTTCCACTTCAATATCATTAGCGTAATCTTGCTTCGTCCAAAGTTCCGTTACTTTATCCCCTTTATGGTTCATATAAACTTTTACATATGTATCATCTAAGCCAATTAATTTTAAAATCTCTCCATTTTGTACAGTATGGTTCTCTAAGTTATAAAACTGCTGAATGAATCCATTATAATTCTCATATGTATGTAGTTCTCCGTGTGCCCCTATATCCATAACGTGATCTTTTGGTGCATAAACGAGGTGATATGTATCATCTCCATTTGCAAACACTTCCGTACCAGCCTTCGCAAACAGCAATTCAAATCGAAGCGCTTCAATGAATTTTTCTTTTGCTTCTTCTTTTGGAATAAGCTCTTTCGGATACTGCACTTCACACGCTTTCCCTTCAAAAAGGAAATAGTTAAAACGCCCATCCTTTGCAATCTCAAGCATCACACTAGAATCCGGAAAAGATAAGCCGTATCGTTCATCACGCAGTTCATAGGATAGTTGGAACACGTTATTCAACTCTACCGAATTCATTAAATAAACAAATTTAACGATATTAGGGGCAAATACTTGTAAAAAAGATTGTGCAATCTCATAAACTTCATCATGGGATAATGATACACACCTTACTTTCTCTAAATCTCGGCACGTTTGAAAATGCTTTAATCCACCTTTTCCATCAGTTTCATAACATGCTACTAATTCTCCTGTTCGCCGCTCAAACACATTAAACTCATTCTCACCTTCTTCTGAGGCGACCGCAAATAATTGTATGTTCTCATTAATCTTTAAAAATAATTTTATTTGTTCAACTATATTCGTCATTTGAAACCCACACACACCCTTTCTCTTATAACTATTATAAAGTGAAACTTCCATCAGTGGAGAGTTTTTTCATCTCCCACTGATGGTTAGTTG
>NZ_JBALLY010000012.1:73722-107718 GCF_036963045.1 Bacillus sp. JJ864
GCAGTTATCCCCCACCTATCTTCCTCGCTTCCCTTTAAATCTTGAGGTGGGGGTCTTACTGCCAGTTAATGCGGGATAAATAAAAGAAAACCTTTCATCCACGATAGAATGAAAGGTTTTCACTTTATTTCTTTTTTAGTTTTATCTCTCCAAAATTTCTAGTTTTTAGAGTTACACTTTCCATTTCATCGTAAGAAGAGACTGGGAAATTTGTATAAATAATCATTTTTCCTTCTACCACTCTTAATACAACTATGACAATAGTTCGTTTTTTGTAATTGATTCTTAAAAACAAGCATCTACAATTTAGAAAACATATTCTACACTATACACGAATAAAAAAGTGAGGCAGTATACATGAATCCATATCATGATAAAGAATCCGTTACAAGCACACCATTTTTTCCTTATATCGGTTTACCTGGACTTCCTGACATTCAAACATTAGGAAAATCACCAAAAATGATAATAGCGATACAATCATCAAAATCATCCGAGGCAAAAGCAATGTGCTACAGACAAATTGTAGAACATAAAATCCAGTTAGTTCCCCCTGCCAAACAAGGCACCATTAAAGTGGATAAACAGATATTTACTAGTATCGAAAAGGTTTGTTCCGAAGCTATTGTCATTATTGGCTTTATCCGTAAAACAATTACTTACACAGCTGTCATTCATAACGAAGAAGTCCCGAATTATAGCATTCAAGATGACGCTCCCTTCCAGGGTCTTATAGAATCGGCAGATATTAAAGAAAACCATCAATTTGACATCATCGAACAGAAAATACTCAGTGAAATTTTCTCCCTGGAAGCTAATCTAGGACAATCAAATGATCCTGAATTGTATGCGCACACCCTCGTTTTCAATTTCATAGAGAAAGATATTTTAAAAATTTCCGTACAAATGATTACCTAACAAATCTATATTTTTTCATCTCAAATAAGAAAGAATATATACACGGCAGAAAGACCCCCCTTTCTTTTTAAGGAAGACGAGAGCATCTGGCCATGCATAGAAGCGGTCAGGGCCTTTTCCTGCCACATGCCAAGTTTAAAACAAAGGGAGCAAGCGAGCACAGGTCATGTTGTATTCTTCATAACAATGACTTATACCTCAAAAATTTAAAATATATAGATCACGTTAACTTCTGAATTCCAAGTTACAAACTTTTTAGAATGAAATAAGTTGTCGACTAAATGAAAAAAAATAAAATGGGAGCCTTGTCCAAGATACGTTCCTATACAAGACTCGCATATCTTTCATAATCTATCTAGAGAAGATAGTCTTCTGTTCAAACAGTTAGTTTAAGAGAAATGAACAGAGTATATCCTAAAAACTAAGGAGGAATATGTAATGGTTTGTCCCCTCGCTAACCCAACAACTTGTTGCCAAGTTGTTGTCGAGCACACTACACAACTTGTCCCCCCAGCACTTGAAAATACCGTTACTTTTACAAAAACAGTTGAGGCTACGATTGAAAATGTAGTTCCCGAAAAGGTTGTCGTTTGTGGAGTCATTCATAAAACGCTAACTTACACTGCAGTTTTAGAAGACGGCACCCTAGTTCCAGGGTTTCAGATTCACGACGATATCCCGTTCCAGTGTGTTATTGATCGCGAAGATGCCAATGAAGGTGATATTTTTGAAGTGACTGGCGTGGCGATTCTTGGCGAAGTTTCTTCCCAAGAACAAAATTTCGGAATTATAAATGGACGTCGAGTTGCTTTTAAATTCAAAGAAAAAGAAATCGTCAAAGTGTGTGTTAGAAGATTAACAGTTACAGGTACAGAAGTAGCACTTGGATTAGCTTTTACAAGCGCAGATTGTAACGTTCCGGTTGTTGCACCAGGTCGTTTGTTAGTGAATGGCATTGGATTTGCAGGAATACCAGTATTTCTCACAATACAAGGTGCCGCAACCGTTTCCCCAGCTACAGTTTTTACAGGCCCAGATGGATTCTTTAGCACAAATGTCACTGCTTTTGGACCTGGAGATATAACACTTACAGCTTCTGGAACTGTAAATGGCGTTCCTTTTTTTGGACAAGTAACCGCACCTTCACCTTGTGTGTAGGCTAAATAGTTAAAGTAAATAATATAAAAAAGCAGCTCTAATGCTGCTTTTTTATATTATTTATTCAACTCCGCACTAAATTTCTTTTCTACCGCGGCTATATGCTTCTATTCTTTCTTTCTAGTTACTTTACTGCACTTTCAGATAGTAGTCATTCTCCACAATATAATGAATTTCACTGATGTGAAACATCTAAAACAAAAAACTTGTATAGGATAATTATCCTATACAAGCTCCTCCTATATTTCATAGTCTACAATAAAGAAAAAAATCATTCTATTTAAACAGCTATTTGTGAAGTAAAAGATTCCAAAATATATCCTAGTAAAGTTAAGGAGGAATATGTAATGGCTTGTCCCCTCGTTAACCCAACAACTTGTTGCCAAGTTGTTGTCGAGCGTACTACACAACTTGTCCCCCCAGCCCTTGAAAATACCGTTACCTTTACAAAAACAGTTGAAGCTACGGTAGAAAATGTAGTCCCCGAAAAGGTTGTCATTTGCGGAGCTATCCATAAAACAATAACTTACACTGCAGTTTTAGAAGACGGCACTTTAGTTCCAAGTTTCCAGGTCTTCGACGATATTCCATTCCAATGTGTCATCGACCGCGAAGACGCCAATGAAGGTGACATTTTTGAAGTGACTGGTGTAACGATTCTTGGCGAAGTTTCTTCCCAAGAACAAAATTTCGGAATCATAAACGGTCTGCGGGTTGCTTTTAAATTCAAAGAAAAAGAAATCATCAAAGTTTGTATTAGAAAATTAGCAGTTACTAGTATAGAAGTAGATCTTGGATTCAGTTTGCCAAGTGAAGATGATAGAACTCCTGCTCCAGATCGGTTATTAGTCAATGGCATCGGATTTGCAGGAATACCAGTTTTTTTCACAGTGGCCGGTTCCGCAACTGTTTCTCCAACCACGATTTTTACAGAGGCAGATGGGTTCTTTAACACTACTGTCACTGCCTTTGGGCCTGGGGATATCACTCTTACAGCTTCAGGTACTGTAAATGGAGTACCTTTTTCCGAAAAAGTAACCGCTCCTTCACCGTATGCATAATCCTGTTTTTAGCGAAATTTCTCATTAACCTTCTCTGTTCATTAAGTATAAAACGCAACAAAAAAAGCAGCCACATGGCTGCTTTTTCATATTATTTACGCAACTCCGCACCAAACTTCTCTTCTACCGCTGCTAATACACGGCTATGTGCTTCTGTTACTTCTTCATCTGTTAATGTACGTTCTGGGTCGAAATAGTTCATAGAGAATGCAAGAGATTTTTTGCCTTCTTCCATTTTTTCGCCTTCATATAAGTCGAATAATGTTACTTCTTTTAGAAGTGCTCCGCCCGCTTCCGCAATTGTTTGCTTCACTTCGCCTGCTTTTACTTCTTTCGCTACAACAACAGCCATATCGCGTGTCATAGATGGGAAGCGTGGAATTGTATTGTAGTAAGTTTCTTCTGCATTTGCACCGAATACTTTTGCAAGTGACAGTTCGAATACATATGTTTCTCTTACATCTAATTGTTTTTGTGCTTCTGGGTGTACTTGACCGATGAAACCAATCACTTCGCCGTCAAGTAGAATGTCAGCTGTACGTCCTGGGTGCATACCTTCACGTTTTGCTGGTACATACGTAATGTTCTTAGACACACCAAGTATGTCAACTAACCCTTCTAATACACCTTTCATAACGAAGAAGTCAACAACCTTCTTCTCCCCTTGCCATTGATGCTGAAGAGCAACCCCTGTCATAATACCCGCAAGATGTTGTTCTTCTTTCGGAAGTTCACCTTCTACTGTTGGTAAAAATACAGAACCTACTTCATATAATGCAACGTTATCTACTTTACGAGCATTGTTATATGCTACTGCTTCTAATAATTGCGGTACTAAGCTTAAACGAAGCTGACTGCGTTCTTCACTCATTGGAAGTGCAAGGTTCACAGGTGTTTTTTCATTTGATTCCACCATATATTGTTTTGCTTTTCCCGTGCTTGTTAATGAATACGTAATCGCTTCATATAAACCAGCAACTTCTAAATAACGGCGTACTTTACGACGTTTTATTTGTGCTTCTGTTAATTTACCGCGTGTAATTGTACCAGTTGGTAATGTTGAAGGAATGCGATCATATCCGTATAATCGACCTACTTCTTCTACTAAGTCCTCTGGAATTGTAATATCAGGGCGACGTGCTGGTACGCTTACATGGAATGTTCCTTCGACTTCTGTGAATGGGAACTTTAAGTTTGTGAAAATTGCGCTCACTTCACTCAATGAGATGTCTGTACCTAATACACGGTTAATTTTTTCAACTGTAACAGATACTGTACGTTCTTCTACTTGTAAGTTATCAACTTCTACAACGCCTTCTAACGCTTCGCCGCCAGCATATTTTGCCATTAATGCTGCTGCATGTTGAATCGCTTCAAATGTACGAGTTGGGTCGATACCTTTTTCAAAACGTGCACTTGATTCACTACGAAGACCTAAGTCTTTTGATGTGCGGCGTACTGTTTGACCTGCGAAATATGCAGACTCAATTAATACGTTTACTGTATCGTTATCTACTTCAGAATCCGCTCCGCCCATTACACCGGCAACCGCTAATGGTTTTGTACCGTTTGTAATCACAAGGTGATGCGCTTGCAATGTACGTTCTTGATCGTCTAATGTTGTCATTTTCTCGCCTTCCTCAGCAAGACGAACAACGATTTCTTTTGAACCTAATTTATCATAGTCAAATGCATGTAACGGTTGACCGTATTCAATTAAAATATAGTTTGTAATATCAACTACGTTGCTAATTGGACGAATGCCCGCTGCCATTAGGCGCGTTTGCATCCAGATTGGTGATGGACCAACCTTTACGTTTTTCACCATTTTCGCAATGTATAATGGGTTTTGTTCCGTTGCTTCTACACTTACAGAAATATAATCAGATGTTTTTTCTGCTGCTTCTTGTAAGTCTGCTGCTGGAAGTTTCACTTCACGGCCGTAAATTGCTGCTACTTCATATGCAACACCTAACATGTTTAAGCAATCCGCACGGTTTGGCGTTAAACCAAGTTCAAGCACTTCATCATGTAAATTTAAGATTTCAAGTGCATCTGCACCAACTTCCACATCACTTGGGAAAATGAAAATACCTTCTGCATAGTCTTTTGACACTAATTTTGCATCAATGCCAAGCTCTTGTAAGGAACAAACCATACCGTGAGAAGCTTCGCCGCGTAATTTTGCTTTTTTAATTTTGAAGTTGCCAGGAAGAACAGCACCAACTTTTGCAACTGGTACTTTTAAACCTTTCGCAATGTTAGGAGCACCGCAAATAATTTGAACTGGCTCTTCTTCGCCGATATCGATTAAACATTTGCTTAACTTATCAGCTTCCGGGTGTTTTTCGCACTCTAATACGTGACCAACTACAACACCTTTTACGCCTTTATTTAATACTTCAACGCCTTCTACTTCAATACCGCTTTTCGTAATTTTATCAGCTAATTCTTGTGCTGTTACATCTTTAATATCTACATACTCTTGTAACCAACGATATGATACGAACATTCTTTATCTCTCCTTCCCTTACGCTCGTTTGAATTGTTGTAAGAAACGTACATCGTTTGTATAGAAATGACGAATGTCATCAATGCCGTACTTTAACATCGCAATACGCTCTGCACCCATACCGAATGCGAAGCCTTGATATTCTTCTGAATCATAGCCAGCCATTTCAAGAACGTTTGGATGAACCATACCTGCACCTAAAATTTCGATCCAACCAGTTCCTTTACATGTGCCGCAACCTTTTCCATGACACATCATACAAGAAATATCCATCTCAACAGATGGCTCTGTGAATGGGAAGAAACTTGGACGAAGACGAATTTCACGATCTTCACCGAACATCTTCTTCGCGAATGCTTGTAATGTTCCTTTTAAATCACTCATACGAATGTTTTTATCGATTACAAGACCTTCAATTTGCATGAACTGATGAGAGTGCGTCGCATCATCATCATCGCGGCGATATACTTTACCAGGGCAAATAATTTTGATTGGACCTTTTTCTGTATTCCCCTCCATCGTTCTCGCTTGCACGGAAGATGTATGTGTACGAAGTAACATTTCTCCTGTAATGTAGAAAGAATCTTGCATATCGCGGGCTGGGTGATCTTTCGGTAAGTTTAACGCTTCAAAGTTGTAGTAGTCTTTTTCTACTTCTGGACCTTCAGCAACTTCATATCCCATACCGATAAATAAATCTTCAATTTGTTCCACAACCGCTGTTAATGGATGGTGGCAACCTGTATTTACAGGACGTCCTGGCAATGTTACATCGATTGTTTCAGATGCTAATTTCGCTTCAATTACTGCTTTTTCTAAATGATTCACTTTTTCTTCTAAACGCGTTTGAATTGCCTCGCGCACCTCATTTACTAAAGCTCCCATACGAGGGCGCTCTTCTGGAGATAATTTCCCCATGCCGCGCAGTACTTCTGTAATTGGGCCTTTTTTTCCTAAATACGCAACGCGTACATCGTTTAAGCCCTTTAGCTCTTTCGCTTTTTCAATAAGCTCTAACGCTTCTTGCTTTAGCTCTTTTAAACGTGCTTCCATTTGGAACCCTCCTAATTTTAAAAATAAAAAAACCTCGCTCCCTAAAAAGGGACGAGGTAAATTCGCGGTACCACCCTAAATTGACAGAACGAGTCTGCCCACTTAATTCGTTATAACGGCTTGTTAGACCGGAACGCCTTTACATAACAATGGTCCTGGCGTCAACTCCAGAGGTGAATTCACTTCCGTCTACCATAAGAATGCTTTCAGTCTATGGCATTCTCTCCCTATATGGCGATTTTGCAAGCTACTCTTCTCTATCATCGTTTTTTAAACTATTTCACTTTTATCGGATGTTCAAAACGTCCGGTAAAGATAGCTGTCGTATTTCTTCGTTACGTCGCCACTCCGGTACTCATGTAGTCAAACTACACTCCGTGTCCTCGTGGCTTCCGTGCCTCGAACTACTCGGCTCTCTTTATCCTCCTTTTTGAACACGTACTTTCACCTATTATAAGAAGTTTTTTAGCGATTCGCAACCGGAGTTTGTAAATAATATGTTAAAATGCCTGCTGCAACCGCAACATTTAATGATTCTGCTCCTCCGTAAATCGGAATGTATAAGTTTTGCTTACATTTCGCAAGAAGCTCTTGGCGAACACCATTTCCTTCATTACCTACAATTAATGCAAAGCTTCCCGTCGGTGCTACTTCACCGTATGGAACCCCGTTTTCAAGAGCTGTTCCGTATACAGGAACGTTCTTTTCAGTTAACTTGTCTACCCATTCTTCTAAGTTTCCTTTTACAATCGGTAAATGGAATACGGACCCTTGTGTAGAACGTAATACTTTACTGTTATATATATCGACGCATCCTTCTCCAAGAATCACAGCGTCAAGTCCAGCTGCATCTGCGGTACGAATGATTGTCCCTAAATTTCCCGGGTCTTGCAGGCCGTCTAATAGTAGAAACTTCCCATTTGTAAGAGCGATTTCTTTTTCATGTTTCTCACAAACCGCAAATACACCTTGCGTCGTTTCTGTTTCACTTAGCACTTTTACAACCGCCTCAGCCACAATATACATTTCTACATCAGCAACCGTCCAATCTTTCGGGAGGTCTGTTTGATCTGAGACGATCAGTTCTGTTGCAACGCCTGCTTTTAAAGCTTCCTCTACTAAATGGAATCCTTCTACAAAAAATAATCCTTTTTGATCGCGCTCTTTTTTCGTTTGCAGCTTCTTCCACTGCTTTACGCGCGGATTTTGTACTGAATCAATGTTTTTCATAATATGTATTTCCCTCTCTTCTTGTCTTCTCATTATAGCCTATTTTTCATACATATTTACATAAAAAAGAACAAAAACTAACGTCAGTTTCCATTCCTAAAAAGAGGTGAAAGCGATGAATTTTAATTTACGCGGCGCTGTATTAGCAAACGTATCTGGAAATACACAAGACCAATTACAAGAAACAATTGTCGATGCGATTCAAAGCGGGGAAGAAAAAATGCTTCCAGGGCTTGGCGTGTTATTCGAGGTCATTTGGAAAAATGCTGATGAAAATGAAAAGCATGAAATGTTAGCTACGCTAGAGCAAGGATTAAAAAGATAGGTAATTTTCTCAAAGACGGAGTATGTTAATACTCCGTCTCTAATCCTGTTTATGAAAATAGCCTTCCGAAGAAAACGGAAGGCTATTTAACATACCTATACACCTATTTACTTTTGAGCACTTGGGATATTCGGAACCAAATTTTGAACAGCTTGTACAAGGCTATTTGCAATAGCTTGCTGCTCAGCTGTTAATGTTCCCCCACCAGTGAATACTGTAAGACAGATTGGGCATGCTTCGATGTGAATGCCTAATAAATTAATAGCAAGTCCACCCGGTATATCCACAGTAAGAATAGGTGTTGAACCGGCAGGAGGCGTACATGTAGTACAGTTAGTTAGAAGGGCCATACATTTAACTCCTTTCTTTATAGAGTTACTATATTTATATGATAGAGTAACTCTCTTTGAAATAGACAGTTGGACAACCTTTCATAAATTTCTTTACTAACACAATATGATGGAGTAAAATGTTCAAAATATCTTTATATCTATTGCTTTCTCTATACACTGCAATAAATGAAAGGAGTGAATGTTTTATGTGCCGTGTCACGCTTGAACAAATTTTTCAACATCCTATCACACAAAAATATGTAAATCGGTCTGGAATGGTTCACGCAATCGCCGTCGCTTACCATGCGTTTCACTTAGCCAAAAAGCATCACGCCCCAGTCGATGCGGCAACAAAGGCTGGTTTTCTTCATGATATAGGACACCACACATGGTATCGAAACGGACAATGGGACTATGAATTGTACAAAAAGAATGATATACATGCGATTAAAGGAGCGGAAAGAGCTCATAAATTGCTAATTCGATTAGGAGAACACCCAAAACAAGCAAAGGAAATTTCTGTTGCTATTCTCCTGCACACTGATTCTTTTCTACTAGAACAAACACTTGAGAGAACACCTCTCCAAAATATTATTAAATGGGCAGACGAAGCAGATGAAGAACCAGGGGGAACACATCACTATCGAACAATCTCTTATGAAAAAGCACTGCAAGCAATTAAGCGATTAGATGAGATAGTAGATCGTGAATTACAAGTTCAACAATCGACATCCGATACTCCTGTTTCTTCCACTAAAAAAGCAGAGAAACTCTGTTAATCAATAACTATACACAAATCACCTTAGTAAATGCTAAGGTGATTTTTACTTTGGTTACAAAATTTCGAACTATTATGTAACATTAACTTATGGTACATTTNNTATAATTTTATATATAAACAATAGAGAGGATTCGATATATGCAACATTCTGTACAACTTACACATGATCAAAACCATTCTTTATCATGGGGACAATTTATTGGTTCTGTTTTATTTGCTTTTTTTGGAGCTAAGATCATAAACGACTTATTTATAAGTCTTCCGTTTATGATTTACAGCGCAGGCATTTCTGACAAAAAAACAATCGCCCTATATAGCTCACTCAGAAATACTGGAAGTACTTTATTACAACTGCTCATTTTATTATTGTTTATTTTTAAATACGAACCCTTAAAAAAACTATTATTACCTGTTTTCAATTTTCAAGCGCTCCAAAAAGTTCGTACATATGTATACTTATTTCTTTTCTTCGCGCTTAGCATCGCTATAAATGTATTTATTATTTCCAAACTATTTCCTCATGCAACGCAAGAACAAGATGTAGCTTTAAACTTAGAAACTTTAAAACAATATAAGATTCTATTAATTTTAGGAAGTGCGATTTTCATCCCCATTTTTGAAGAGCTTATTTTCCGCGGAATCATTCTTCAATTTTCCCAGCAGCGTTTTCCATTTTGGATAGCAGCAATTGGATCAAGCTTCATCTTCGGAATCGCCCATACATATTCTCTAGGTGTTATGGTGAGTGCTTTTATGATGGGTATGTTTATGGCTGTATTATGTAAAAAAACAAATTCTATTATGCCAGCTATGTTATTTCATATGATGAATAATACGCTTTCGTTTTTATAATAAACAAGAGGTACACAAAGTCAAATTACTATTATTAAAAAGGAGCACAACTTTGCAAACACATGTACAAATAGAACAGCAAACTAAACTATCTTGGCTTGAATTTCTTGGAATCCTGTTAATGATTATTCTCGTTATTCCAATAATTAATGCAGTTTTCACCATACTACCTATCGAGTTATATGGATATGCTCGCCCAAATACACATAAATCTCTACTTGAATCACTTGAAAATATTAGCTATGAATGCATAGCCTTATTCTTTTTAATACTATATATCGTGAAGCATAAACCACTTAAAACGCTAGTATTACCAGCTATCGATTTTCAATGTTTAAAATCTTTTCGTACGTATGCCTACGTACTCCTTTATTATGCTATCGGTGTATTTATCGACCTTGTTATAATAGATAAATTTTCCCCTAATTCGGTACAAGAACAAGTAGATGCACTAGATTTTGCTACGTTAGAGCAGTACAAATTCTTACTAATTCTTGCAGTTGGATTACTTGCACCTATTAAAGAAGAACTGATATGCAGAGGCATTCTTTTACGTTTCTTTGAAGAGAAATTCACATTTTGGCCAGCTGCAATCATTTCAAGTTTCTTATTCGGAATCGCCCATACGTATTCAGTTGGGATTATGGTAGGTGCCTTTATTACCGGTCTCTTTGCTTCTTTATTATATAAACAAACGAATTCTATCGTTCCAGCTATCTTGCTTCACATCACAATTAATACATGTTCCTTCTTGTACTGAATGAAACGCCATTATGGTTGCATAATGGCGTTTCATTTTTTATTTGATTATTACCTCAAAAGTTTCCTCGTTTAATACCCTCTTATCTCTTGGCCTTCCTCCTTTTTCTTTCACAGACATAATATCTGGCGTAAAAATAAGCTTTTTCATTTCGCTTCCTTAGTTGCTTTACAACATTTTCTTCTGTAATTTTCATGTGTTCCCTCCTCTCTTACATGCTTTACACTTATTATTTCGATTGTATATTGTTCATTTCTATCAATTATCCATAATTTTTATAATACCCAAAATAAACCCTATATTGTAAAATATAACTTATCAAACAGGAGGTTTTTTACACATGCCAATCTTTACCATACTTTGGATTTTTTTCGTACCCGTTCTTGCTCTATGCGGCATTGGCGGGGGAGTATTTTTTATTATAAAAGGAATTGTACATAAAAAATGGTTTATTCTTCTAATGGGCATCGTTTGTTTATCACTCGTTCTTCTGCCAGTTATTTTTGCAGGGATTGGAAAGGATGCACAACAGTCTCTCCCACTTTCAACGTCTATGTACTGGGGGATGTTAGCTATTGCTAGTTTATTAGCAGGCATTAGCGGGGCACGCCATCAAATAACTAGCATTAAGCGTGTAGGGATTACGGTATGTTCGCTTGTTGTAGCAGGGATATTTTTTTATGAAATGATGTAATTTCCTTGAAAGGAGAACATAGTTTGAAAAAATTCGTCTTGTTTTTTTGCTTATTATTTTTAGTAAGTTGCCAACAAGAGTCTCTTCCAAAAATGACTGTAAAAGTAGATGGGCAATCATTAGAAGTATATGAAGGAAGCTATTGCTGGGGATCGAAATGTGTGGATAAAATTGATCCTGAGCAAATAGCGGCCAAGCATAAGCCAATTATTGTCCCTAAAAATAGTAAAGCTGTCTTCTCTGTCAACTCAACTAGAAGACAGAAATCCATTGATGTTACGATGTTTCATAACGGGGCTGACATTCCTGTTGCCTTAAATAAAAATAATACCATTCTCCTTCCAAACGAACCAGGAACATACGTCTATCATATCGGTGTATTTTGGGAACAAGGCGATGCTGGTTATATCTTTCAAGTTAATATAGTAAACACGCAAAAAAGCAGAGATTATTTCTCTGCTTTTCTGTTCGCCTTATTTCCTGGTTGTAAGAAAAACGATAAGACTAATGCAATGGCTGTTAAGATTGTTGCAATCCAGAATGCATCATTAATTCCGTTAATAACCGATAGCTTGGAAACTTGTCCAAATAGCATTTGTGATCCTAATACGTTTCCTGCCTGCGCTGATCCTGTCATTGTAGCCATTTGTGATAGTTTGTTTACGATAATTGGATTCGTTGTTGTAATTGCATTTGCATAGTCTGCCATATGATTTGTCGTTTGCTGCGTCATAATTGTGATTAAAAGCGCCGTTCCAATGGAGCCCGCAACTTGTCTTGATGTATTTTGCGTTGCTGTTCCATGAGAAATAAGTTTCATTGGCAGAGCATTCATCCCCGCTGTCATGATTGGCATCATGATAAAGGACATCCCAAACGAACGAATAATATAGTCTCTCATAATCTCACTATAAGGTGTCTCTAAAGTTAAATGTGTAAATTGATATGTTGCATATGTTGTAAGGATTAATCCAAAAATCGCAAGTGGTCGAATGCCGTATCTATCAAATAATTTCCCGGCAAATGGTCCCATCATTCCCATGATTAAAGATCCTGGCAGAAGGAGTAACCCTGAATCGATTGGTGTAAATCCACGGATGTTTTGTAAATATACAGGCAACAATATCATCCCGCCGTATAATGCCATCGTGACAACTACATTGATTAAAAGCGTTGAAGTAAATGCCGAATAGCTGAATACACGCAGGTCTAACATTTTATTGTCAGTCGTTAACTGTCTCCAGACGAATAGACTGATTCCGATAATACCGATTACAATCGTAATGATAACTTCCGCACTGCTCCAACCTTTATTCCCCGCCTCACTAAAACCATAAAGTAAGCTTCCAAGTCCGATACTAGAAGCAACTACACCGAAAGTATCTAGTGTTGCCTTTGTCACAGGTTGTTTCAGCGTAAAATATTTTAGTGCTAATACGATAATAAGTAAACCAATGATAAACATGGCATAGAATATAACATTCCATGTGTAGTTTTGAATAACCCATCCTGTAATTGTTGGCCCAATGGCAGGTCCTAAAATCATCGCAATACCAAGCAGTCCCATCGCAGCCCCGCGTTTATGAGGCGGGAAGATGGTCATGAAAATATTCATTCCGACTGGCATTAAAATACCAGCACCAACCGCTTGAATAACACGTCCTGTCATCATCATCGTAAAGCTTCCTGATATCGCACAAATCATCGAACCTACTGTAAAGAACAGCATAGCTGCTAGAAATAAGTTTCGGTACGTAAACCGGGAGACTAAAAATGCACTAATTGGCACTAATACCCCGTTCACTAACATAAATCCTGTTGTAAGCCACTGTGCTGTAGATGTTGATACATTAAATTCATTCATTAACGCTGGCAAAGCAACGTTAATTAATGTTTGATTTAAAATTGAGACGAACATCCCGAAAATAAGAACAGCTAAGACGACTTTCACATTAAATTCAGGAAGTACCGTTTGAGAACGAGAAGCTTTCGGTTCCGTACCTTCTGCCTTCTGTTCTTGTTTTTCGATTGTTTCTTCTTCCGTAACTTCCGGTATTTCTTGTGTTCTTACTGCCTCTTTTTTATTATCTGAAACCCCTTGTGCTTGAACTGGTGCTTCTATCCCTTTTCCTTCTTTTCTAAATACACGATTTACAATAATGAACACGACAATACATAAAAGAGCGTATCCTACAATAAAGATCGAGGACATATTTCATTCCCCCTTACTTATGAATCCGAACTGTGACATTCATGCCTGGGACAATATTTAATGATTTACTATGATCTAATGAAATCTTAACAGGAATAACTTGTGTTACTTTCGTGTAGTTCGCTGTTGCGTTGCTAGATGGTAACATAGAAAATGTATTTGCTGTTGTTAAACCAATTTGTTCTACTTTTCCTGTTAACGTTGTATCTGGATATGCATCCACATATACATCCACTTCTTGCCCTTTTTGAATCTCATCTACGTCTGTTTCTTTAATATTTGCCGTTACCCATAAATCACTCATATTATAGGCATATGCAAGCGGTGTTCCTGGTGCAATATAAGAATCTTGCGTTGCGTTTGATTGCACAAGTGTTGCATTTGCTGGAACTGTAATATCTACTTCTTGCGCAGTACCACTAGCGTTACTCATTACAGAACCTACTTTATCACCAGCGTTATAATTTTTTCCTACTTCTGCTTTCCAGTCTGTTAATTTCCCTGCGACTGGAGAGGCAATAGGTACAACTTTCCCATCAATTTTTGCATTATCCGTTTTTAAATAATTTGTTGATTGATTGTAATAATAATAGCCAGCAAATCCGCCGCCAACTAACACAATCAGTGTAACAATATTAATGATAATCATTCTCCGAATTTGACTCATTGTTTTCCTCTCCTTATTTCCAAGATTAATTGAATTTCTAATAAGTCCGTCTCTCTTTTTTATTAACAAGGTTTACCATTCATATTATTAAGGACTAATTAAAAAAAGACCCTTTTTCTGCCCACAAAATACCCTCCTTATTTTGTGCTAAGAAAAAGAATATCGTTTATAATTATAAATAATTCGGTTCGAATGACAACCGACAATTTATTTCAAAATGTTGCTTTTCCGACATTCCCATATATATATGTTGAAAAAATATATAAAAAACAAGCAAGGAGAACGAAAATGTCTATTAAAAACTCGAACGATCCACGCGTAAAACGAACGAGACAGGCAATACGTGATGCCCTTATATCTTTAATACACGAAAAAAGTTTCGATAGCATTACCGTTCAGGATATTGCTGAAAAGGCACCTGTAAACCGCGCAACCTTTTATAGCCATTATAATGACAAATATGATCTACTAGACAGAAGCATTGAAGAAATGCTAACAACATTAGCAGACATTCTCAAACCGAAAAAATTAGATAAGAGTGAGTTTAAACTTACCCTTGATACTCCTCATCCTGTCTTTCTATCTTTGTTTAGTCATATTGCTGAGAATGCTTTCTTTTATCAAGTGATGCTTGGGGAGAATGGGATTCCGAAGTTTTCCTCTCGAATGATGAAAGCAATTCAAACGAACTTACTTCTTAGCCTCTCGGTTTCACAACCTAATGATGATAAGTTAGTTGTCCCACGTGATATCCTCATTAGTTATGTATCAGGTGCACATTTAGGAATGGTCATTTCATGGCTAAAACAAAACATGCCATATACACCTCATTATATGGCCTTACAGCTAGCTCGTTTGATCATTTTAGGTCCGTATACAGCGGCTGGATTAGAGCAATGAAAAGAGCGAAAGGAATATCCTCTCGCTCTTTTTTCTATTAATCGAATGTAATGTTATGTACAGCCTCAGTATCAAGACGTTTCACAACTTCTACAATTAACTTCACTGTATTTTCATAGTCATCACGATGCAACATTGCCGCATGAGAATGAATATAGCGAGTTGCAATTGTAATTGCCATCGCTGGAATACCGTCCACAGAAATATGGATTGCTCCTGCATCCGTTCCGCCGCCAGGAAGCGCATCGTATTGATATGGAATATTTAATTCATCTGCTACGCCAACAACGAAGTCACGAAGACCTTTATGTCCGACGATAGATGCATCATATAAAATAATTTGCGGGCCATCACCAATTTTTCCTTGCGCTTCTTTTTCGCTTACTCCTGGTGTATCACCAGCGATTCCAACATCTACTGCAAATGCGATATCTGGTTGAATATAATGTGCAGATGTTTTCGCTCCGCGAAGACCTACCTCTTCTTGTACTGTTCCAACACCGTATACAATGTTTGGATGCTTTTCATCTTTTAATTGTTTTAAAACATCGATTGCAATTGCGCAGCCAATACGGTTGTCCCATGCTTTCGCAAGTAACATTTTTTCGTTTTTCATTACTTGGAATTCGAAATATGGTACAACTTGATCTCCTGGGCGTACGCCCCACTCCAGCGCTTCTTCTTTACTAGAAGCACCAATATCAATAAACATATCTTTAATATCAACTGGTTTTTTACGAACTTCAGCTGGTAAAATGTGCGGTGGTTTAGAACCAATAACACCCGTTACATCACCTTTGCTCGTAACAATCGTTACGCGCTGTGCTAACATAACTTGTGACCACCAGCCGCCAACTGTTTGAAAGCGCAAGAAACCTTTATCATCAATTTGCGTAATCATAAAACCGACTTCATCTAAATGACCGGCTACCATAATTTTGGGACCATTGCCGTCACCAATTTTTTTCGCAACTAAGCTTCCTAAGTTATCTGTTGATACTTCATCAGCAAACGGTGCGATATATTTCTTCATTACTTCACGAGGCTCGCGTTCGTTTCCAGCAATCCCCCGTGCATCTGTTAGTTCTTTTAGCATCGTCAATGTCGCATCTAGTTTTGTCATTGGACAATGTCCTCCTTTTTCTTCATCTCTTCAATTATACAAAAGCGGAAAAGAATGTTCAAAAAATTTCATCAATACCCTTCTGTTTGACGTTGATGATTTACTTCATTTTTATCTACATACGCTTTCTCAATCTCTTCTTGTTCAAAATCAAGCGCTTGTCCTAAACGAAGATAGCTCGTAAACAATTCAATGTAATTTGTAATAGATGGCTGCTCATTAAAGCGAATTGCTTTCGCATATACATCTAAGAAAATTTCTACTTGCGTTTTATTTGTTAGTGCACATTTATAAAACAAGAAATTTTTATCAATTCCTAAATCGATTCCAATAGATAAAATAAAATGCAGCCCATCTACGTATTCTTCTAGTACAACTTGACGCTCAGATGCTGGCTTGTTACTCCAATATTTAAAGCAGCGTGTTTCATTTGCAAGTTCACCAATTTCCACAAGAAGTGCTAGCATTTTTTCTTTTAATAATTTTTTCGGCTCTAAATTATGTTCTTTCGTAATACGATCATCTAATTCTTTTTGTAGTTTAAATAATTGTAGTAAATCCAAAACGTATTCCTCCTTCAATATCGAATCAACTTACTCGATATTGCTCCATTCTAATGGTAAATATAAACAAATAACCTAGTTATATTCTTACATTATAACAGCGCTAGTTTCGTGTGGAAAGACAAGATTGTCTATGTTAAGTTCCTGTGTTACAGCATATTTCATGCAAATAAACATAAAAAGCCAGAGAACCTCTCCGACTTTTTATGTTTATTCTTCTATATTATTGTATCTTTTATTCTCACTTTGTCATATCTAATACAACACGTCCATTAATCTTTCCTTCTTCCATTTCAGCAAATACATCGTTAATTTCATGAAGGTGACGCGTTTCAATGATTACTTTTACTTTTCCTTCCGCTGCAAATTGCAGTGCTTCTTGTAAATCTTTACGAGTCCCAACAATGGAACCAACAATCTTTACAGCATTTAACACTGTATCAAAAATTGGTACTTCCATCACTTCCGGCGGTAAACCAACTGCAACACATGCTCCGCCTCGGCGCACCGCACGGTAAGCTTGGTCAAATGCAGGCTTCGACACAGCTGTACAAATGGAAGCATGTACACCATTTACTTGTTCATGAATCCATAGCGCTGCATCCTCTTTTAACGGATTTATCACTAAATCTGCCCCTAATTCTTTTGCGAGTTCAAGCTTTTCATCAACTGTATCCACAGCTACAACGTGTAATCCCATTTCTTTTGCATATTGTACTGCTAAGTGTCCAAGTCCGCCAATTCCAAAAATAGCAACCCACTGTCCAGGTTTTGCTTCCGATACTTTTAGCGCTTTATATGTTGTAACACCTGCACAAAAGAGCGGTGCAGCGTCAATAAAACTTAAACTCTCAGGCACTTGCATGACATAATCCGCTGCCGCAACGCAATATTCCGCATAACCGCCATCAACAGAATAACCAGCGTTATGTTGATCTAAGCAAAGTGTTTCTCTTCCTGTTAAACAGTATTCACAATGGCCACATGCTGAATATAGCCATGGAATACCAACACGATCACCAACTTTTAAATGTGTAACACCTTCGCCAACTTCTTCAATCACCCCAACACCTTCATGTCCTGGAATTAATGGCAGCTTCGGCTTTACTGGCCAATCACCGTGCGCTGCATGCAAGTCAGTATGACAAACGCCGCATGCGTGAATATGTACAAGTACTTGATTTGGACCTGCTTTCGGTTTCGGTACATCCTTAACCTCTAATTGTTCTTTAAATTGGTTTACAACAGCCGCTTTCAAATGAATTCCTCCTTCAACCCGCTTTTTGGAAAAGTTTTCATTTCCATATTAAAGCATTTTTATTTACCAAAGAGGAACTTTTTTGGTTATTTTTTGAATTTTTTATGAATATTAGGATTTATTCTTTCATAATAAACATTGAACTACCCCCACCTACCGTTTCACGCTTGAGGTGAGGGTCTTCTCGCCAGATATGATAAAAAAAATCCTTAGGAACAATGTCCTAAGGATTTTTGATCAATTACTTGTTTATAGCAGTTTTAGCAGCTGTTGCTAATTCAGCGAAAGCTTTTTCGTCATGAACAGCTAGGTCAGCAAGCATTTTGCGGTTTACTTCGATACCAGCAAGCTTAAGACCATTCATTAAACGGCTGTAAGAAAGACCGTTCATACGAGCAGCTGCGTTAATACGAGTGATCCATAATTTACGGAAGTCACGTTTCTTTTGACGACGGTCACGGAACGCATACATTAAAGATTTCATTACTTGTTGGTTAGCAACTTTGTATAATGTATGTTTAGAACCGTAGTAACCTTTTGCTAATTTAATAATTTTTTTACGACGTTGACGAGTAACCGTACCACCTTTTACTCTTGGCATATTATTTCCCTCCTAGATATCTATCTGAACAAAATATGAATTACATGTTGTCAAGCATTTGACGAATACGTTTGAAGTCACCAGCGCTTACTACACCAGCTTTACGTAATTTACGTTTAGCTTTTGTAGATTTGTTAGCGAATAAGTGGCTTGTGTAAGCGTGAGAACGCTTTAGTTTACCAGATCCTGTTTTTTTGAAACGCTTTGCAGCGCCGCGGTGAGTTTTCTGTTTAGGCATAGTGATTTCCTCCTCTATTTATTACTTATCATTTTTCGGTGCTAAAACTAAGAACATACTGCGTCCTTCCATTTTTGGCTTAGATTCAATTGTACTAACTTCAGCACAAGCTTCAGAGAAGCGATCTAAAACACGTTGACCGATTTCTTTATGAGTAATAGCACGACCTTTAAAGCGAATAGACGCTTTAACTTTGTCGCCTTTCTCCAAGAATTTAATAGCATTGCGAAGTTTTGTGTTAAAGTCATGTTCATCAATTGTTGGACTTAAACGAACTTCTTTCATACTAATGATTTTTTGATTTTTACGCTGCTCTTTTTCTTTCTTTTGTTGCTCAAAGCGGAATTTTCCGTAGTCCATAATACGGCATACTGGTGGTTTCGCATTTGGAGCAACTAATACTAGATCAAGATTTACGTTCGCAGCCATATCTAATGCTTCTTGACGAGACTTAATTCCAAGTTGATCACCATTTGCACCAACTAAACGTACTTCACGTGCACGAATTTGCTCGTTAATCATCATGTCCTTGCTAATAGTAAGCCACCTCCAAGGTTTTATGGGAATACGTTTTGGGAAGGAAGAACCCAAACAAAAAAGTGCGGGCATACAACACCCACACTTATAATATCTCTAGTAAGAAATACTTACCTGTCAACTGCTTTCGCGTCAATCAGGTGAGAAGCGGGTGCTTCTACTTGTTCCACAAATCCGTATTCTATTATCCTTGATGATTTTACCATAGGACATAATGCATGTCAAGAAGCTCTACTTCTTAAGTAACAACAAAAAATATTGTAACAAACAAAATGAATACATGCAACATTTTTTTATACAAAGCAGTCTTTGGTTCTTATTACCAACTATAAGCGTACAAAAAAGCCGCGGACAAACCGCGACTTTTTCTTATCGTTTTCCTTCAACTTTAATTAAGTCAATGAAAGCATCTAATGAGATTGTTTCTGATTTTTGTTCACCATATTTACGTACGTTTACACCAGTTTCAGCAACTTCATTGTCACCTACTACAAGCATATACGGAATTTTTTGCATTTGTGCCTCGCGGATTTTGTAACCAATTTTCTCATCACGAGTATCCACTTCAACACGAATACCAGCACGTTGCAATTCTTCTTGTACTTTCTTCGCGTAGTCTAAATGTACTTGCGGAGAAACTGGAATTACTTGTACTTGAACCGGCGCTAACCATGTTGGGAATGCACCTTTGTACTCTTCAATTAAGAAGGCAACAAAGCGTTCCATAGTTGATACAACACCGCGGTGAATAACAACTGGGCGATGATGTTTACCATCTTCACCGATGTAAGTTAACTCAAAGCGTTCTGGAAGTAAGAAGTCTAATTGTACAGTTGAAAGTGTTTCGTCTTTTCCAAGCGCAGTACGAACTTGCACGTCAAGTTTTGGACCGTAGAATGCCGCTTCACCTTCTGCTTCATAATACTCAAGACCCATTTCATCCATAGCCTCTTTTAACATGCCTTGTGCTCTTTCCCACATTTCATCGTCATCATAATACTTTTTAGTATCTTCTGGATCACGGTAAGATAAACGGAATGAATAATTTTCTAATCCGAAGTCTTTGTATACTTCTAAAGTTAAGTTTACAACGCGTTTTAACTCTTCTTTAATTTGATCTGGACGAACGAAAATGTGCGCATCATTTAAAGTCATACCGCGTACACGTTGTAATCCAGATAGCGCACCAGACATTTCATAACGGTGCATTGTTCCAAGCTCCGCAATACGGATTGGTAGCTCACGGTAGCTGTGGATATCGTTTTTATACACCATCATATGGTGAGGGCAGTTCATCGGACGAAGTACTAATTCTTCATTATCCATTTCCATTGATGGGAACATGCCATCTCGGTAGTGATTCCAGTGACCAGAAGTTTCATAAAGGTCTCGGCTTCCTAATACTGGAGTATATACGTGGTCATATCCTAAGCTTACTTCTTTATCAACAATGTAACGCTCGATAATACGGCGGATTGTTGCACCTTTTGGTAACCAAAGCGGTAAGCCTTGTCCTACTTTTTGGCTATTTGTAAATAGTTTTAACTCTTTACCTAATTTACGATGATCACGCTCTTTCGCTTCTTCAAGCATACGTAAGTGCTCATCTAATTCTGCTTTTTTCACGAATGCAGTACCATAAATACGTTGTAACATTTTGTTATCGCTATCGCCGCGCCAGTAAGCACCTGCAACGCTTAACAATTTAAATACTTTAATTTTCCCTGTAGACGGAAGGTGAACACCGCGGCAAAGGTCGAAGAATTCGCCCTGTTCATAAATTGAAATAACCGCATCTTCTGGAAGATCGTTAATTAATTCTAATTTTAGTTCATCGCCAATTTCTTCATAACGACGAAGTGCTTCCGCACGCGGTACTTCATGACGAACGATTTCTAAGTTCTCGTTCACAATCTTTTGCATTTCTTTTTCGATTTTCGGGAAATCTTCAACTGTAATCGCTTCTTCCATATCGATATCATAGTAGAAGCCGTTTTCAATTACAGGCCCAATTCCAAGCTTCACATCTTTATATAAACGCTTTAATGCTTGCGCTAATAAGTGAGCTGTTGAGTGGCGTAAAATGTATAGCCCATCTTCAGAATCTAATGTAATGATAGAAATTGCACCATCTTGCTCAATCGGTGTAAGTAAGTCTACCATTTCCTCATTTAATTTCCCTGCAATCGCTTTTTTCTTTAAGCCAGGGCTAATAGAAGCAGCAATATCTTCAGTTGTTGTTCCTTTTGGAAATTCCTTCACAGCTCCGTCTGGAAATGTAATTTTTACTACATCTGCCATCTTAAGTCACTCCTTTTTCATAGTCAAAATAAAAAACACCCATCCCTATAAAAAGGGACGAGTGTTGAATTCGCGGTTCCACCCTTGTTCCAGCTAACACATTGTTAACTGCTCAAGTTCATGATAACGGCACTTGCCGTCAGCAATTACTAGACATTCGTTCACTGCTGAAGTTCAGAGGTGGTAAGTAATAATCTCGTATTAAGAAGCTCACAGCCTAAGGCTTCTCTCTCTGAGAATCGTAGATAACTACTCATGTCCTCATCGTAACATTTCGATGTATTTTCGTGTATGTACGTAATTATATGCTCAAAAATTTAGAAAATCAAGGGCGTTCCCTTTATTTTTAAATTTTTTCACATTCTTTTCAAATTCATGAAGCGCATATAACTGCACTCTCTCTTGAAATACATTTTGAATCGTTACAATCATATTATGATCTTGTTCTTTCGCATACAGATGAATTTTGTTAGGCGCGATCGACAGAAGCGGTGCCATAACATTTGGATCAATGTATACATCTTTTTGAGAGAGTACTTCTTCTTCTATATACTGAACAAGTTTTTCTTGTTTTAAACGTCGCCCCTTTTCATCATAAAAAATACAACTATCATTAAACACGAGATGCAAGCAAGATAAACGTGATTTTCGAATGCTTACTTGTTGGCGAAGTGTTTCTACGAACATTTGATACTCTTGTTCTAACTTATATTCATCGATCGCCATCTCCGCCGTTCGATATAAAAATTCATTGTACTTTCTCAAGCGAAAACGAATATATGCTCCAAACGAAAAAGACATTGTATCATGCATCCAGCCTCGCAAAGAAGAAAGCACCAATTCTTTCCCTCTTTCCTTCGAAGGTGCATCTATTAATCCTTTTCGTTTCCCTTTTAAAATAGAATGAGCCATATGTAAAATTTGGTTTCGTTCTTCCCGCTCTTCATAATAAAATTTATCTTTTAAAATCGCGCTTATCCATTCATCTTGTTTTGTGTTGGTAATATATTGCATAAATACAGGAATAACCACTTTATCAATATATCGCGACTCTTGTATTGGTATATGAACAATTACCATTTGTTCGTACAAGTAAATGCTTATTTCTTCATATATATGATCTGTCCTTTTTTTAAGCTCTTTATATATAACAATAGCATCATTTTTTTCTTCGAAGCAAATTTCAATCACTTTTGTCCCCCCTTTTATAATTCTTGCTATTTCCATATATATTAGGGGGATGTACAAAAAATGATACAAGCTAGCATGAATTTTTCATATTCATAAGCTATTTTTATTGTATAATTTTACTAAAAAGGTTTTAAAAGGAGCGATACAATATGCACGAATACAAATTTGTAAAAATCGAACTAAAATCCGGTCTAATGGCATCTAAACCAAAAGAAGATTATCACACAATTATTACAGAACATGCTAAAGAAGGTTGGCGCTTTGTACAAATTTTCGCTCCTAGTATAGCAGGAACTGGATCAGCTGCATATTTCGAACTTATTTTTGAACGAAAACAAACTGTATAAATCCATTTTACATAACAGCGACACGGCCAGATGCTCTCGTCTCCCTCTAAAAAAGTTAACTTATATACAACAAAAAAGAGCAAGCTCACTGCTTGCTCTTTACGTATGCCTACGGTTTTTTCCGCCAATAGGAATCGGCTTTGCTAAATATTTAATACGCTCCATAATGCGAGCTGCTTTCATTTCTTCTTCTTCTCCGCGCTGTGTATACGTTAAATGATGCTCCAATTGTTTAAAATCAAAGTTAGATGTGAAAAACGTCGGTAAGTTCTCCAGCATACGGAATTGTAAAATCGCTCCAAGTACATCATCGCGCACAAAGCTTGACATCGCTTCCGCGCCAATATCATCTAACATGAGTACCGGAACACGTTTTACCGCATCAATTTTTTCGCTAATTGTATTATTCTGCAATGAGCTTTTAATTTCACGTAAAAATTCTGGCAAGTAGACAATCATAGAACTAATTTTGCGTAGTGCTAGTTCATTGGCAATCGCCCCTAAAAGATATGTTTTCCCTACTCCAAATGACCCGTAGAAATATAACGCCTGCACTTTTTTTCCTAACTCATATTCACTTAAAAATTCATTTGCAGCACGAATCGCTTGAATACGCGGCTCTAAATCGGATGGATCTAAGTTTTCCATAGAAGCTTGCAAAATATCACTTGGCATATACACACTTTGAATCAGTTTCTCATGCTTTTTCCGTTCATCATAAGCCACTTTTCTTACGCAGCGATCGTATTGAATATCAATCATCTTCCCTTGAATAATAAGCTTCGGTTCGTACCCTTGAATCATGTTTTTACATGATTCTAAGTTCGGGCAATCTTTACATCCAACGCTTTGCCCAATGTACTCATATAGCTTCACAAGACTGCGCTCAACCATCGACATTGTTACTTCGCCTTGATGTTCTTCTATAAATGCTTTCACACGCGGATGCGCCATTACCTCTTCTTTTAATACTTCATATCTATTCTTAAAATTTTCATTTTTCATTAACTTCGCAAATGTATTTTGAATTGGTTCCATTTCTTCACCTCAAAAGGAGCTCGCCTCTGTTAGTTTCGCTTATATTTTTTCAGCTCTTCCTCTAACTTTTTACGCTCTTCTTCTAATTTTCCCTGCTCTTCACCGTGATGTGATGGCTCGCTATCTTCTGTTTGTTCCTTTAACCAGTCTGGTACAAGTTCTTTACGAACCGTTTTCTTCGTTGTCTTTCCTTTTTTCTTTGTTTCTGCCCATTCTTGATATTGACGATTTTCCTCTTTCGCAAGCCCCATCGCTTCCGTTACGGTTGTAATTTTTTTACGGGCCCAGTGTCCGGCAATTTTCTCTACATACGATTTCGCCAACTTCATATCAGAACGAAGCATTACATAATAAATAAGTACATTTACAACACCTGGCGTTAACTTCTGTTTCAACATAACATCTTCAATAATTTGCAAATCAGCCTTCGTCGGCTCAGCCCCGCCCGAAATTTCTTTTAATAACTCTCTTGGAGAAATTTCCTCTAGCTGTTTAATGAGCATCTCTTCTTGTGTTGTCGGTTCTTTCTCCTTCATCGTCCGCGCATGCAATGGCTGCGTCCGCTCACTAAACTTAGGAAGTGCCTGTCCATTCTCAAATTGGTACCAATCACGCGCACCTTTTCGCAATCGTTCCATATCAATTGTATTATGCTCCGTAACAGCACCAAGAACAATATTTTGCATGGATAACGGATCAATGCCGTATACATAAGCTAATATAATCACACATTCACGCATTTGATCCGTAATCGCTTTGCGCGGCACAAGCGCTGACAATCCTTCTACAAATAATGAAAAATCAAAGAAATCATTCCAAATTTGAGGTACATTCCCCTCTGCTCTGCTCGGCATCACAGTTGCGTTCGGTATAAGCAGTTCTTCCTTTGCATGCTCAACTTGTCCTGGATTAAAAGAACCAAACACATCATTAAAGGATCGTGTTGCATTTTCATATGAAGCAAAGTCAAATTCTTCTTCTAAGAAATACTGCTTCACTTGATTATATTTCGCCTTGCTTAAGCGGTTATATAAAAAAATACTTAATACAATATCATCAAAAAATTGTTTTGGCATAAGCGGTGGCTGTAACTCATAAATAAACATGCGAATATCTTTTTCCTTTTTCACATACACATTTAAAAGTCCTATCGCCTCTAGTTTTAGACGTTCTTCATAAATATCCGGGAGCTGCATTTGCATTGTTACCATAATAGAATGATGTGTATTTTCTTTTCCAAATAAACGGTCCTGCTCTAACTCTCCCCATAATGTCATATATAGGCTAAAAGCTTTACTGCCAACTAGCGGCTGATATAACATTGTCAGCACTTTACGATCATAGTTGCTGAGCAGCCCTCTTGCACTTACTTTATAACGGTCAATTGGCAACAGTTCCATCCATAACTGTCTTTCCATCCTTGCAAATCCTTTCTGTCATCCATTCTTATTATCATTATGAGTGAAAAAAGAGCTAATAGCTTACGCTTCTAGCTCTTTTATTTTCGTTCTTTTTGAAGAATATCTTTCAACTCTTCAATAAATACGTTCAAATCTTTAAATTGTCGGTAAACAGATGCAAAACGCACATATGCAACATCATCAATATCACGAAGCGCTTCCATGACCATTTCACCAATCATATCGCTTTTTACTTCTGACATTCCTAAGTTACGCAATTCCCGTTCTACATGTTGCGTGATTTCTTCTAATTGTTTTAACGTTACAGGCCGCTTTTCACACGCTTTAATTAAACCACGCAAAATTTTCTCTTTGTTAAATTCTTCTCGCGTCCCTTCTTTCTTTACAACAATAAGTGGCGGCTCTTCGACACGTTCAAATGTTGTAAAGCGATTGAAACAGCTTTCGCACTCTCTTCTTCTGCGAATTGATCGTCCTTCGTCAACCGGACGCGAATCCAATACTCTCGTACCATTGTGAAAACAGGATGGACAACGCAATCCATTCACTCCTTTACAATTTAATTTTATCTTAACAAAACTAAAACATTATAAACAAGAATTTTCTCTTCTATATTATAAACACTTAATCAAATATACTTATGTATCAACAAATTTCTTCTTATAAAATAGATATAGAAATACTAAAAAGAGGTGCATTATACACCTCTTTACATTTTAAATCAATTATCTTCTTTTTTAAAGAGCTTTTGTCTCTCTTTGCTTAATTTCGAAGCTACCTGTACCACGAGGAAGTTCAATGCTCTCTCTCGTTTTTGCTCCTAAACCTTCAGCGATGTACTCTGCAGCAACATTTGGATCAATGCGGTCACCACAAGTATATACATCAATACTTGCATAACCATGCTCCGGAAAGCTGTGAATTGTTAAGTGAGATTCAGAAATAATTACAACTCCACTTACACCTTGTGGTGCAAATTTATGAAAAGCAACCTCACGTACTTCAGCGCCTGCTCGAAGTGCTGCATCCACAAATAATTTTTCAATATAAGGCATATCATTAAGCTTGTCGAAATCGCAATCCCAAAGTTCCGCGATTACGTGACGACCCATAGTATCCATAGTATCCATTCTACAG
This sequence comes from Bacillus sp. JJ864, assembly GCF_036963045.1. Lineage (NCBI taxonomy): Bacteria > Bacillati > Bacillota > Bacilli > Caryophanales > Bacillaceae > Bacillus > Bacillus sp. JJ864. The sequence continues at coordinate 100,933 of NZ_JBALLY010000012.1, forward strand.
TTCCCCCTTGTTAATTTAATTTAACTGTTCGAATTGAAAACTAATTTGCAATTTGGCTTGCTCCACTACCACGGGGGAAAGTTAGTCCAGAGAGGTCCTAACCCTTTAAGTAGTGACTACCACCTCAGCTCTTAAGTTTACGAATGTTAGTATACTTTGTTTATTTTCATTTTGCAACAACAGTTTTTTATTTTTTTTGATGACACTTTTCCTTTTATTTTTCTTTAAAAAGAGAAAAGATTCAAAATCGCAGTAATCATAGCTGTTCTAGGTGATTTACACAGAAAAAATATGTAATATTTTTCTATTATAAAAAGAAAAAAGGACAGGCTAACGCCTGCCCTTTTCTCATCTATTAAATATGTTGTACGTTTTCTTGTTTCACAAATTGATCTACAACAAGCTTTACAAGGTCTACAACACGACGAGAATAGCCCCATTCGTTATCGTACCAAGCAAGTACTTTTACTTTTCGATTGCCCATTACCATTGTAGATAAACCATCGATAATTGCAGAATGCGTATTTGTATTAAAATCGATAGAAACAAGCGGCTCATCGCTAAATGCGACAATTCCTTTTAATGCACCATTCGCAACATTCATAAATGCTTCATTAATCTCTTCTACTGTTACGTCGCGTTTTACATCTACAACTAAGTCAACAAGAGATACATTTGGCGTCGGAACGCGAAGTGCCATACCATGAAGTTTTCCATTTAAATGCGGAAGAACTTTTGCTAACGCTTTCGCAGCACCTGTCGTTGTTGGAATGATAGACTGCCCGCAAGCGCGTGCTCTACGTAAGTCTTTATGTGGATTATCAATATTTTTTTGGTCATTTGTATATGCATGAACTGTTGTCATTAAACCGTTTTCAATTCCAAACTGCTCATCTAACACCTTTACAACAGGTGCTAAACAGTTTGTTGTACAAGATGCATTTGAAATAACGGTATGTTTTGTAATATCAAGTTGTTCGTCGTTTACACCAACAACAATTGTTACATCTTCATTTTTTCCTGGTGCAGTTAAAATAACGTTTTTCGCACCAGCTTCTACGTGAAGACTTGCTTTTTCTTTAGAATTAAATTTACCTGTCGCTTCTATTACAATATCTACTTCCATTTCTTTCCAAGGCAATTCTTTTGGATCGCGGTTGTTTAAAAGGCGAATCATTTTACCATCTACTAATAAATGATCTTCAAACGCTTCTACTGTACCATCAAATTTACCGTGAACTGTATCATATTTAATTAAATGTGCTAACGTTTCAGATGGGTAGCTCGCATTAATCGCTACAATTTCGAATGCGCTTTCTTTTACTGCCTGACGAAACACCATTCTCCCAATACGTCCAAAACCATTAATTGCCACACGAATCATAATATGTTATCCCCCTTGATTGCGTTATACTATTTATCTCTAATCCCAATAATAGTATAACACAAAAAGAGGATATGTCACTAAACAATTTCATCATTTTCAAGTTTTTTTATTTAATAATGTTCCATTCCATTAAAATGCTACTTAATTGTGCTTTCGTCTCTTCTATTGTGCCATTATTATTAATCACTTTATCTGCTAATGCTATTTTCTCTTGCAATGGCATTTGCGAAGCAATTCGTGCTTTTGCCTCTTCTTCTGTAAAATTATTGCGTTCCTTTAACCTGGTCATTTGCGTTTCATTGTCCACATAAACGAGTAAAATTCGATCGACAAGACTTGTTAATTTACTCTCAAATAAGAGTGGAATATCGAGCACAACCGCTTGCGCATTTTCTCTTATGTATCTATCCTTTTGTGCATTCATTTCCTTTCGTACAGCTGGATGCACAATACCATTTAACAGCAACCGTTTTTCTTCATTGTGGAATACAATGCTGCCAAGATTTGGGCGATTTAACTCTCCATTTTCCTCAAGCACTTCTTTTCCAAATGCTTTTACAATTTCGTTATACGCTTCCTTACCAGGCTCTACAACTTCCCTTGCAATAATATCTGCATCAATGACTGGAATGTGAAAACCTTGAAACATTTTTGATACCGTACTTTTCCCACTAGCAATGCCGCCTGTTAATCCAATTACAACTGTCATCATAATCCCCCTTATAATAAAAGACGTGAAACAATCGTTTCACGTCTTTTACATTTTCCAAATTCCAATAATAATAAGTAATACACCTGGTAAAAACGTGAATTTTTGTAGCCATCGCATATTTGATAATACGGTCCCTACTTTCATTCCGCTGAACAAAAATAGCGAGCTCATTACCGCAACTAATCCTGCCATCATGAACGGGGAATATCCAAGTAAAGAGGCACCAATCCCAGCTCCAAATGAATCTAATGAAAGTGCCATACCAAGGAGAAGTGCTTCTATTCCCGAAATGATCCCAGACTTATCAAAATCAGCAACAGTTGGTTTTCGTAAAATTTGAATGACAAGACCGAGAGACGCAATTTCTAAGTTCCATACTTTTTCTTCTTGCATTGCATCCTCTTTTTTATCACTTTGAAAAAATTGATACAACACCCACGCACCGATTACTACAAGAACGAATCCTCCAATTCTTTTCGCCAGCACCGGTGAAAAAATTTGAGCAATCATATGTCCGATTCCCATTGAGAATATCATCACAACAGCTGAACAAATCCCAATTACAATAATTGATTTCAATGGAATACGAACATTCCGGAGCCCGTACGTCAGTCCTACACTACAGCTATCTAAACTTAACGTAAAAGCTAATAAAATAAGAGAGAAATAATGATACATCGATAAGCTCCTTCCCTATATATAGCTTTGCTTATATATATGACAAAAGCCTATCCGATGTTATTATGAAAAATAAAATGAAACTTCCATCAGTGTTTTTTTCATCCCCCACTGATGGAAAGCCCTCACCAATCGGGCTTTTACGGGCAGTTAGCAGAATAAAATGATATTGCTGTCAGTAAATCTTTTTACCAATGTTTCGTTTGTTTAACTTTTCGGCTGACAAGCCGGACAATAATGTGTACCACGCCCGCCAACAACTGTTTTTTCAAGCAAAGTGCCGCATGTTATACATGGCTCACCTTTTCTTCCGTATACATAAAGACGCTCTTGAAATGAACCAATCTTTCCTTGTGAATTTACATACGTACGAATCGTACTTCCACCGCGTTCTACCGCTTCCGATAACGTTGCAACGATTTCTTTATACAACGTTTCAAATTCTTCATTTGTTAAAGAAGACGCTTCTCGCTCTGGGTGAATACGTGAACGAAATAACACTTCATCTACATATATATTACCAAGGCCCACTAAAATACGTTGATCCAGTAAGGCAACCTTTACTTTCCGAGCAGTTTTTTGCAATTTTCCTTGTAAATACGCAGATGTTAACTCAGTTGAAAAAGGCTCCGGCCCTAAATCCGCAAGCGGCATAACTGTAAACTCTGTACCTTTTTTAAACAGATGCATCGTGCCGAATTTCCGTACATCTTTGTAACGAAGTTCTGTACCGTCTGTAAAACGAAAACGGACGTGTGTATGCTTATCAACTGGATCATCACTTTCGCTTTGCATATACTTCCCTTCCATTCGCAAATGGGACACAATGACGTAACGGGTTACATATATAAGAAGAAACTTGCCGCGGCGTCTGACCTCTTCAATCGTTTCGCCGCGCAGCATCTCTTTAAAAAGTTCGGCGTCATCTGGTTCTTTCACCAAATTGGGATATGTTACAATCACTTCTTCGATTGTCTTTCCTTTGACGAGCCCTTCTAGCGTTCGCCTTACATTTTCTACTTCTGGTAATTCTGGCATACTATCACTTCCTTACTTTGCGTCATACCACGTTGGACCGTATGAATAATCAACCTTTAATGGAACGGAAAGCTCAATCGCATGCTCCATCACTTCAGGTACAAGCTTCTCTAACTTCTCTACCTCTTCTTGCGGCACTTCAAAAATAAGTTCATCGTGCACTTGTAAAAGCAAACGTGCTTGCAATCCTTCTTCTTCTAATCGATCCGCCATAATAATCATTGCTTTTTTGATAATATCAGCAGCACTTCCTTGAATAGGCGTGTTCATTGCAGTCCGCTCTGCAAAGCCGCGCACATTAAAATTACGACTCGTAATTTCTGGAATGTAACGACGGCGATTTAGCAATGTAGATACATAGCCTTTTTGTTTCGCCTCTTGCACAATATCACTCATATATTCTTTGACTCCTGGAAAACTATCTAAATACTTTTGAATGAAATCTGCTGCTGCTTTTCGCGTAATACCTAGGTTTTGTGATAAACCGTAGTCACTAATTCCATATACAATCCCGAAGTTTACCGCTTTCGCTTGACGTCTCATATTAGAGGTTACATCATCCTTTTCAACACCAAACACATCCATAGCTGTTTTTGTGTGAATATCCATATCATGTTGGAACGCTTCAATTAAACCATGATCTTTAGAAATATGGGCTAATACACGTAATTCGATTTGAGAATAGTCTGCCGCAAACATGATCCAATCTTTTTCTGACGGAATAAACGCTTGACGTATTTTTCTACCTTCCTCTAAACGAATCGGAATGTTTTGTAAGTTAGGTTCCGTTGAGCTTAAACGCCCTGTTTGTGTTAACACTTGGTTAAAGCGCGTATGAATTTTAGACGAATCTGTATACACGACTTTTAATAATCCTTCGATGTACGTAGAATTTAATTTCCCTAACTGACGATAATGCAAGATTTTCGCAATAATTTCATGATGCTCCATTAATTTTTCTAAAACATCAGCCGATGTAGAATAACCTGTTTTTGTCTTCTTAATAACCGGTAAGTTTAAAGTTTCAAATAAGATGACACCAAGCTGCTTCGGCGAGTTAATATTGAATTCTGTTCCTGCAAGCTCATAAATTTCTTTTTCCATTTTCTTTAGCTGCGTAGCCAATTCATCACCCATAGCGCGGAGACGATTCGTATCAACTACAACGCCCTTACATTCCATATCTGCTAATACGCGGCAAAGCGGCATTTCCAGCTCAGTAAATAATTCGTACTGCTCATTATTTTTTAACTCTTCAACAAACGATTGCTGTACATCATATAACACATGTACTTTTCGTGCTACGTGTTCCGCGACAACTTCCTGCTCTGGTACAGCACGTTTTGCACCTTTTCCGTACACTTCCTCATCTGATTGCACAGCATGCATATCTTTCATTTTCGCAACAGCACGGAAATCTTTATCTGTCTCTGCTGGGTCAAGTAAATATGCTGCAATTAATAAATCAAAATCAATTCCCTTTATTTCATAGCCTTTCCACTTTAACGAAACAATTGCACGCTTTGCGTCAAATGTATTCTTCTTCATTTCTGGATTCGCTAACCAGTCCGTAAAAGCTTGTGATGAAAGAGCAATATCAGCCGGAACAAAGTAACATCCATTTTCGTTTTGAATACCAAACCCTTGAATATCCGCTTCGTGATAATTATCTTCTTGCACTTCTACAATGATTGCGCTATCCTGCTGCAACATTTCCTCGGTTACTTCTTCTACAATTTCAAATGAAATATCATCTAGCTCAGCTGCAGGTGTTTCTACAACTGGTGCACCTAATTTCGTTAAGAGAGAATGGAATCCTAAATTCTCGAACATTGGGATTACATCATGATTCTCATATCCGTTATAAGCAAGATCTTCTAAATGAATTGTAACTGGTGCATCGGTAATAATTGTTGCTAACTCTTTACTCATCAATGCTTGTTCTTTATTCTCTTCAAGCTTCTCTTTTAATTTCTTACCGCTCACTTTATCTAAGTTTTCATATACAGCCTCTACTGTTTCAAATTGTGTTAACAATTTAATAGCTGTCTTCTCGCCAACACCTGGGACACCTGGGATATTATCTGATTGATCTCCCATTAGTCCTTTCATATCAATAATTTGCTTTGGAGATAAACTATATTTTTCAAATAACGTTTCTTTCGTATACTCGTCCACTTCTGTAATTCCTTTACGCGGAATACAAACGCGGGTATTGTCTGAAACGAGCTGAAGCAAATCTTTATCTCCTGAAATAACTTTTACTTGAAGACCTTGCTCACTCGCTTCTTTCGCCAATGTTCCCATAATGTCATCTGCTTCGTAATTCTCTAATTCGTAGCGAGGCACATGAAATGCATCTAACAATTCACGAATGAATGGAAACTGCTCTGATAATTCTGGTGGCGTTTTTTGGCGGCCACCTTTATACTCACTAAATGTTTTATGACGAAACGTTGTTTTCCCTGCATCAAACGCAACGAGCATATGCGTTGGTTTTTCTTCTTCTAAAATTCTCATTAGCATCATCGTGAAACCATAAATGGCATTTGTATGTATACCTTTATCGTTATTTAAAAGCGGCAACGCAAAGAACGCGCGATACGCAATGTTATTTCCATCAACTAAAACAACTTTCTTTTCCAAATGGAACAACCTCCCCGTAAAAAATTAAAACGATTTTTCAATACAATAGAAAAAACCGTTCCTTTTCTTCTCTCTATATTACCACGACTCAAAGAGAGAAGAAAAACAACGGCTTTCTTTATAACTATATTCAACATAATAAGTGGAAACTATTTTGTCATGCAAAAGGGAAGTGACGAGAATAAGCTTCCTTATCCTCGTCCCAAACTACTCCTTGGATGAAGGGGTTTTCATGTATTATAGTAACAGACCTTTATTAATATAAAATGAAGTTATTGTTAATATAATGTAAACATCTATTTATCCCGCTATTCGTGAGCAGTAA
>NZ_JBALLY010000012.1:107900-132084 GCF_036963045.1 Bacillus sp. JJ864
AAAGTTTCACTTTATTATACTTTTGAAGAGTAACAATAAATGTCGTTCCAACCCCAATCTTACTTTCTACAGTAATCATCCCATGGTGCGCTTCAACTAAATGTTTCACAATAGATAACCCAAGTCCTGTACCACCCGTATTACGACTGCGTGCTTTATCAACGCGGTAAAAACGTTCAAAAATTCGAGGAATCTCTTCTTTTTCTATTCCAATACCTGTATCTGACACTTTTATATATACGTTTTCGCTATCATAAGAAAACTTAACAGAAACAGTTCCCCCAGCTGGCGTATATAGAATTGCATTATTCATTAAATTAATAAAAACTTGTTTTAATCGTACTGCATCACCTATGACAGAAACATGTTCATTCACATCAACATGCAAACGAATGTCTTTATCTACAGCTTTATTATTTAATATCATCCCAACTTCTTCTAGTAGCTCTTTTAAGTCAACAACACCCATATTTAATTGAAACCCTTGTTGCTCAATTTTCGATAAATCAAGTAAGTCTTCAATTAACGCTTGCATTCGGTCGCTTTCTTTCAAAATAATATGTAAGAAGTGCTCACGAAACTGCTGGTTTTCCATCGCTCCGTCAAGTAATGTTTCTGAAAATCCTTTAATAGATGTAATTGGTGTTTTCAACTCATGCGAAACATTCGCCAAGAAATCTTTACGCATTTGCTCCAGCTTCTTAAGCTCGGTAATATCATGAAAAACAAGGACAATGCCTTTCCATTCATGGTTCGTTCCAATAATAGGAGCACCGTATACTTCAAAGTGTTTTCTTTCAATTTCAAGAGGCAATAACATTTGTTTTCGTACTTTAACCTCTGTCATAAAAATTTCTTCCACGAGTTCAACAATTTCTTTATGTATAAATGCTTGATAATATAAACGTTGCAAATACTCTTCATCTGTTACATGGAAAATCTCTTTATAAGAGCGGTTAACAAGACTAATATAACCACGGCTATCTATTAAAATCATACCGCTTCCCATATTTTCAATAAGTGTATGCAACCGATCTTGCTGCATTTCTTGCTCTAATGTCATCTCTTGTAAATTACGCGCTAAAATGTTCATTGCTTTACTGAGCATTCCCGTCTCGTCTGAATGATTTTCATAAGCACGCGCTTTATAGTTCCCTTTCGCCAATTCGATAGCTACTTTTGTAACAGACTCAATCGGCCGAATATAGTGTGCTGTAATTTTCATCCCAAGAAATATAACAACGAGACAAGAACTAATAAAGCCAACAATTAACAAACCCCACATTTTTGGATGCACAGTTTTCAAAGATTCTATAGAAGCGTTACTAATGAGATACCCTTTCTTCCCCTGTGCATCTTGAATAAAAGTCGCATAATAATAAGGATATTTATCCTTTGTTTCCTTCATCACCACTGTATGCGTTTGTTTTCTCGCTTCAGGAAGAAGTTCTTCTATCACTTCTTTTTGTAGTACCGTCTGCTCTTTTACAGTAGTATATTGAACTTGTTTTTGTTCATCTAGAAACGTTACGTATAAACCGAAATGCTCTTCTATTTTCGAAAATACATTTGGATTCTTTAGAACATGATCAATTCCTTCCGCCTCAACGACAGAAGCAATATACTTTGTTTCTTTCTCGATTCTCTCATGGACATGATCAACATAAAATCCTTCAAATACTTTTTCAATCAATATCCCTGTTCCAACAACAATAAGAACAATCAGAGAAATAAACGTAAGGAGAAGCCTTGAGCGAAATTTATTCATCTCCCTTTGGCTCCTCCAATTTATAACCTAATCCACGAATTGTTTTAATATAAGTTGGTTTTTTTGTGTTTTTTTCAATTTTATCTCGCAAGTGACTAATGTGAACATCAACAATACGTGTATCACCAGCAAAATCATAATTCCACACTGCACTTAGCAGCTGATCACGCGTTAACACACGGCCTTTATGTTTCGCTAAATATACGAGTAATTCAAATTCTTTTGGCGTAAGTTCTAACTTGTCCCCTTTAAAATATGCTTCATAAAAATCTGGTAAAATTCTTAATTCAGCAATGATAATACTATTTTCATCTTCTACTTCCTGAGCTTGTTCATCATTAATTTTCGTACGGCGCAAAATCGCTTTTACACGCGCAACTACTTCTCTTGGACTAAACGGCTTTGTCATGTAATCATCCGCTCCAAGCTCAAGACCTAATACTTTATCAAATTCATCATCTTTTGCAGTTAACATTAAAATAGGGGTCATTATACGCCCTAGACGCAATTCTTTACAAACTTCCATGCCATCCATCTTCGGAAGCATTAAATCTAATATAATGAGATCAGGGCGTTCTGTCTGCGCTTTATGCAGCGCTGTTTCCCCATCCATCGCTGTTATGACCTCAAATCCTGCTTGCTGCAGATTAAATTCGATTAAAGTTAAAATAAACTCCTCATCGTCTACGACCAAAATTCGATTGCTCATTCTATTCCTCCAAGTTATAGGCTTTAAACCTTCCTCATCCTAATATCCTTCCCCGATATTTCCATCATACTAGAAAACAAAACCCCTCTCAATACAATTGTGCTTTGAAAAATGCGACTTTATTCCCCACCTCACAAACAGTCCCCTACTGACTGCTGTTTTACTTTATGTTACCCTTATACAAAGAAAACGACATTCCCCCTTCTTTTTAGAGAGAACAAGAGCATCTAGCGGAGGAGCCATGGAACTTTTCCCTGTCACATGCGAGGTTTCAAACAAAGGGAAAAGGCGATGTTATATTGACTTTTATATCGAAAAATGAAAATGGATTTATATAGAATAGAAGGGAGTTTTTTTATGTTAAAAGCATTTATTATCTTTTTTCTTGCAGGCTTAGCTGAAATTAGCGGCGGTTACCTCATTTGGAAATGGCTGCGCGAAGGCGGTTCTATTGGAATTGGAATCATCGGAGGAATTATTTTATTTTTATATGGCGTTATCGCTACGTTCCAAGTTTTCTCTAGCTTCGGAAGAGTGTATGCAGCTTACGGCGGTGTGTTTATTGTCATGAGTTTACTGTGGGGCTGGTGGGTTGATAAAAAAACTCCCGACTTATTCGACTGGGCTGGAGCTTCTGTTTGTATCGTTGGCGTATTTATTATGTTATGGCCGCGTGGGTGAAAAAACGAAAGCTGTCCCAAAAGCACTGCTTTTAGGACAGCTTCTTTCATTAAAAATTATCCAGCGATCTTTCAAATATCGTCGTTAAATGATGCGGCGGTGCTACTTTTAGTAACCCTGTTATAACTTCTTCTTCCTGCTCATTGTACGCAACCATTTGCATTTCAATTAAATGATCTTCTGGGTAAACGGAAACAACTTCAAAATGAATTTGCAGCGTTGCGTAGTGATATACAGGCTTTTTAAATTCGATTTCTTGTCTTACGACATGACTTCCTGGGCCAGGTAAGTATTTTGTAACCGCAGTTGTAACAATCCCCGTTAACATAATCGTTGGTACAATTGGTTTTTCATACGGAGTTTGGGATGCGTAATCATGCTGAATATATAACGGATTCGAATCATTCGTTAATCCTAAATATAATAACAAATCTTTGTCTTCTATTTTCTCTGTAACGGATAACTTTTCTCCTACTGTAATTTCATCCATTTTACGACCTAATTTGCTTCTTTTCTTTAACATGATACAATCCCTCCGATCGATATTTCCATTATCCTACTCGAAGTGGTATATTATACGAATCTTTATAAAGATGAGAGAACATTCGCTACAAGTCTATGTTTTATAGTGTAGGATACTCCTTTGTTAACGTTTTCAAATTATTTTACAAAAATATCCTTCTAATAGTGGAAAAAGATTCGGGAGCCCCGAATCTTTTTCTTTCTTTTTTTATCCCGCTATTCGCGGGCAGTAATACTCCCACCTCAAAATTCAGCGAAAGCATTGTCCAGTTCCAGTGGCTAGAATGTTCGGTGGCTTCGCTTCTTCCTACGAGGTAAAAAACACCTCTACGTCAGAAGCTCCATCCCCCTCACATTCTGGACGAGCCACTTCCACATTTCTTTGTTGTCCAGCTCTAGCGGCTAGAATCTCCGGTCGTTTCGCCCCCTCGGACGAGGCAAAAAGCGCCTCTCTGTCAGGGGCGCGGGCGTCCTGCGATTCTGAGCGAGCCGCTTCCGCTTTTCTTAAGAAGTTAGGTGGGAGATAAACTGCCCGTAAAAGCCCGATTGGTGAGGGCTAATAATCAGTGGGGGATGAAGAAAACCCCCACTGATTAAAGTTTCACTTTATGCAAGAACTTTCATTACACTGCGTATAGATTCTACAGAACGATCTAATCCTTCTTTTTCTTCCGGAAGAAGATCTAATTCAATAATCTTTTCGATTCCGTTACCACCAAGGATAACTGGAACACCTAAGTAAAGATCGCTATAGCCATATTCACCTTCAAGGTATGCAATAGCCGGTAAAACGCGGCGTTGGTCTTTTAAGATTGCCTCAGCCATCTCTACTAAAGAAGCAGCTGGTGCATAGTATGCACTACCGTTTCCTAATAGATTTACAATTTCACCGCCGCCTTTACGAGTGCGTTCAACAATTGCATCTAGGCGTTCTTTCGGAATTAATGTTTCAAGCGGAATACCACCTGCATAAGAATAACGAACAAGCGGCACCATCTCATCACCGTGTCCACCAAGAACAAATCCTGTAATATCTTTCACAGATAGATTTAATTCTTGTGCAATAAATGTACGGAAACGAGCTGTATCTAATACACCAGATTGACCGATAACGCGCTCTTTCGGGAATCCAGCTTCTTTAAATACAGAATATGTCATTGCATCAACTGGATTTGTTAATACAATAATAATTGTATTCGGAGAATATTTCGCAATTTCCTGCGTTACACTTTTCATAATTTTAGAGTTTGTTGCTACTAAATCATCACGGCTCATACCTGGCTTACGAGCGATACCTGCCGTAATAATTACAACGTCAGAATTAGCTGTATCTGCGTAATCAGATGTACCGATAATATTAGCATCGAAACCTTGTACAGGGCTTGCTTCTAACATATCTAACGCTTTCCCTTTTGTTGGATTTTCAAGTTGTGGAATGTCCACTAATACAACGTCTGCTAATTCTTTTTGCGCTAATAAGAATGCTGCTGTTGCCCCTGTAAATCCTGCACCGATGACTGAAACTTTTTTGCGTTTGATTGTCATAATTTCTCCCCCACTTTGAATTATGCGTTTTTAATAACCGCTGCGTCCATATTGTTAATAAGGGCGTCAGCAAATTCGGAACATTTCACTTCAGTTGCACCTTCCATTAGACGTGCGAAGTCATATGTTACCACTTTTGAAGCAATCGTGTTTTCTACAGAATTAGTAATTAAATTCGCTGCTTCATTCCATCCTAAATGTTCTAACATCAATACCCCTGAAAGAAGAACTGAAGATGGATTTACTTTATCTAAACCTGCATATTTTGGAGCTGTACCGTGTGTCGCTTCAAAAACAGCATGTCCCGTAACATAGTTAATGTTAGCACCAGGTGCAATACCGATGCCGCCAACTTGTGCTGCAAGTGCATCAGAAATATAATCGCCATTTAAGTTCATTGTTGCTACAACGTCGAACTCGCGTGGACGTGTTAAGATTTGTTGTAAGAAAATATCTGCAATTGAGTCTTTTACGATGATTTTTCCAGCCGCTTCTGCGTCTGCCATCGCTTTATTCGCAGCGTCTTTTCCTTCTTTCTCAACAATGCGATCATATTCAGCCCAAGTAAATACTTTGTCGCCAAATTCTTGTTCTGCTACTTCATAACCCCAGTTTTTGAAAGCACCTTCTGTAAATTTCATAATGTTACCTTTATGAACTAATGTAACAGAAGGACGTTTTTCACTAATCGCATATTGAATCGCAGCGCGAACAAGACGCTTTGTACCTTCTTCAGAAATTGGTTTAATACCAAGTCCAGAAGTTTCTGGGAAACGGATTTTCTTCACACCCATTTCATTTTGTAAAAATGCAAGAAGCTTTTGAACCTCTTCAGAACCTTGCGCATATTCAATACCAGCGTAGATATCCTCCGTATTTTCACGAAAAATCACCATATCAGTATCTTCCGGACGCTTAATAGGAGAAGGAACCCCATCAAAATAGCGAACAGGACGTAAACATACGTATAAGTCTAATTCTTGACGAAGTGCTACGTTTAAAGAACGAATTCCGCCACCAACAGGAGTTGTTAACGGTCCTTTAATTGCGATTAAATATTCGCGAATCAATTCTAATGTTTCTTCTGGTAACCACTCACCTGTTTGATTAAATGCTTTTTCTCCAGCAAGCACTTCTTTCCAAACAATTTTCTTCTCACCATTATATGCTTTTTCAACAGCCGCCTCTAACACGCGAGATGCTGCTGCCCAAATATCTGGTCCAATTCCATCTCCTTCAATAAAAGGAATGATTGGATTGTTAGGTACATTCATAACACCATTCGTTACGGTAATTTTTTCTCCTGTAGTCAATGTGATTACCCCCATGTTTGAAATTTCATATATATGAAACTGAGGGATAAATCCCTCAGTTCAAACCACAAATTAAGTTTAAATATTTCAATCATTATATCTTTACGAAAAAGTCAGATTTATGAAAGCGCATTATACTCTTTGTCCAATTGGTACATAACGTTGGTTAATCGGACCAGTATAATCTGCGCGCGGACGAATTAGGCGGTTATTTTCATATTGTTCTAGAATATGAGCTAACCAACCAGACATACGGCTGACTGCAAAGATTGGTGTAAATAGATCATGATCAATTCCTAAGCAATGGTACACAGATGCAGAATAAAAATCTACATTTGGTGGAAGATGTTTTGCTGAAGTTACAAGCTCTTCAATTTTAATAGACATATTATACCACTTATCTTGTCCTGTTAGCACGCATAATCGCTTAGACATTTCACGTAAATGTTTTGCACGTGGATCACCATTGCGGTATACACGATGACCAAAGCCCATAATTTTCACTTTATTGTCAAGTGCATTATGAATATATGATTCTACATTTTCTTCTTCGCCAATTTCCATTAGCATCTTCATTACGTTTTCGTTTGCTCCGCCATGAAGTGGTCCTTTTAAAGCACCAATTGCTGCTGTAATACCGGAATATACATCAGAAAGTGTAGCCACACAAACACGTGCTGTGAAAGTAGATGCATTTAATTCATGATCCGCATGAAGTACAAGCGCTTTATCAAACGCTTCAATTTCAACTTCATTTGGCTCACGATCATTTAACATATATAAAAAGTTTGCAGCTAATGATAAATCTTTACGAGGCTCGATAACAGGTAACCCCTTGCGAATTCTCGCAAATGCTGCAACAAGAGTTGCAACTTGCGCCTGTAATTTAACCGCTTTCAAATAATTAGATGCCTCATCCATTAATTCAGCACTTTCATCATACAATGATAGCATGGAAATTGCTGTACGTAAAACTGACATTGGATGTGCAACTGTTAAATTTGTGTGTTGTAAATATTCCAAAATATCTTTTGGCACTGCCGCATGCTCGGCTAGCTGTGTTTTTAATTCCTCTAATTCTACTTCATTTGGAAGTTTGCGATGCCATAATAAATATACAACTTCTTCAAATGTAGCATTTTCAGCTAAATCATCGATATTATATCCCACATAAGTTAATGTATCATCAATAATAGAACTTACAGATGATGTCGTTGCTACTACCCCTTCTAAACCTCGAATAACAGTCATTATAATCTCTCCTTTTCCTCGGAATTTCTCCCCAACCTAATACTTTTTTCTCAATTAAATGTGTGTTCCACTGTTTAAAAAAGTGAATGAGCACCCGTTCACCTCTTAAACAAGTGAAATACACAATGGCACAATCATTACCATTTTTACATCTATCTATCGCCCCACACTTTGTAGCATGGGCGTGAGCTTCTCCCCGAACCCCCACGCCTAAAACGACACATAGTGTGGAAATATAATTTCGGAGAGCTTTCCTATAAAAACAGCATAAAACAATATTAACAAAATTATTTCATGTTATTTTTATTTTATCTGGTGTAGGTCTATGCTGTTATGTAACTCGAAGAAGTGCCTTAAGTACATTATAAACAATTATCTGACTTTTGTGAATGGATAGAATTCGAAAAATTTATATTAAAATAAATTTTTTTATTTAAACATCTGTATGATGTTCATCACAGCGTAGGCAATTCCTGCTCCAATTAAAGGTCCTACCGCCACTCCATTAAATAGTGCTACCGCAAGAATTGTTCCAAACACAAGAGCGGTCGTAATGTGCGGATCATGCGCTAAAAGTTGTACACCGCCCTTTGCAAGAAGCGCCACTGCAATACCTGAAGCGAGAGCAATCCAAGCATAATAAGATTTCGTTGCTTCTACAAGCTGCTTAAATCCAATTTCTCCTGTTGCAATCGGGACAAGGACCGCAATTGTTATAACAGTAACCCCGAGGTTAATTCCTTTGGTTTGCAAATAAGGGAAAATCTTATCTCCTAAAAACGTCCACTTCAGCAAAAATAAAACGCCAACCGCTACTGTTAAAGATTGATTTTTTACGATAAGTCCAATAAGAAGAAGTATGAATAAAAATAAAGTCGACTGACTAATCATGATGTCACATCCTTTCTGAAAATAATGAAGAGCTCTTAAATATGTCCCTTTTCTAAAATAAAAAAAGGAATTAACCCTTCAAATAGAGAATCGTTTCCACTTACACCAAAAGTGATCACTTTCCTTTTCTTTCTTATAAGAACAAGGTAAAATAAGAAAGAAAGAATCTATATTACATCATACCATTTACAAAAGAGGCATGAAAGCATCTCATCATTTGATGTGTACTTTCAAGTGAATAATTACACAAGCTTCGCTAATACGTAACATTTTTATAGAGGAGGGAAAACACCTTTGAATCGAAATTCACTCTACATAGCACTTCGACTTCTCTTTGTTATTGCAGCAACTATATTAGGAATATGTGCGCTTTTGTATATATCAGGTCTTGTCTATCCATTTATTATCGCTTTTGCAATTGCATATTTGATCAATCCAGTTGTAAACTTTCTCGATCGAAAACTACGATTCCCTCGTGCTTTGTCTGTCCTAATTAGCCTCATCCTTGTGTTTGGCACTATCGTTGGGTTCGTTACGTATCTTGTAACAGAAGCTATTTCAGCAGCAACATATTTGTTACAAATCGTACCAGAAAAATTCCCGTCTCTAGTTCAATATTTACAGGAATTTGCACTTACCAATATTATGCCACTCTACAACGATTTAATTGCTAAGTTTAACCATCTCGGTGCAACACAACAAAGTACGATTACAACAAACATTCAAAATCTCGGTGCAGAAGCAACGCAACAAATGAAATCCATTTTGACAGCCATTATTAGCGGATTAACAAACTTCATTAGCGCTCTTCCGACCACCTTAACTGTTCTTGTATTCGTCTTGTTAGCTACTTTCTTTATTAGCTATGACTGGCACCACCTTGCCCGTAAAATAGAAAAGTTTTTACCTAATCGATTACACGGTTATGGAAAAACAATTTTTGTTGATTTACGAAAAGCTTTGTTTGGATTCGTAAAAGCACAATTTACTCTCATATCCATGACGACCATTATCGTTCTAATCGGCCTATTAATTTTGCGTGTACCGTACGCAATTACGATTGCCCTTATTACAGGCGTTGTGGATTTGCTTCCATACTTAGGAACAGGTGCTGTTTTCGTTCCATGGATCATTTATGTATTCTTTACAGGAAATACTGCCTTCGCACTTGGTTTACTTATTTTATATATCGTTGTCATCGTGCAGCGTCAATTAATGGAACCAAAAGTATTATCATCTAACATAGGACTTGATCCACTGCCAACATTATTTTCTTTATTTATCGGATTTAAACTATTTGGTTTTTTAGGATTAATTATCGGTCCTGTCACACTCGTTTTATTAAATACACTGCATAAAGCAAATGTATTTAAAGACCTTTGGAAGTTTATAAAAGGGTAATAGCTACATCACCTAAAACAAGGAGAATCCCTCCTTGTTTTTTTATTTATGAAAATGAATAAAAATACTATATTTTTCTTCATTTTTCTACAAGTGAATAAATATTCATCTGTTTTTTCGACAAAAAATAACGCTTGAAGAGTTTTTCTCTCTCAAGCGTTATTTTTGCACAATAATTGTATTGTTTCGATTTATTTTTCGTTCCATCCATTTGATGATCATATATTTCACGGGCTTCCTCGCTGCCGGAATCAGTAAAATCATTCCTAGACAATCCGTTATATAGCCAGGAATCATTAAAAGTATACCGCCAGCAAAAATACAAATTGCATCCAATACCGCATCGCCCGGAAGCTCACCTCTACTGAGCCGATATTGAATATCTCTCCATACAGCTAATCCTTGCCGCTTTGCTATATATGCTCCAATTATACTCGTTAGCATAATAACACAAAATGTCGGCCATAACCCAATCCACTGACTCGATCCGATCAGCACCGTAATTTCTAATGCTGGAATTAAAATAAACAAGCAGAGAAACACTTTCATTCCTCTCACCTCTTTTTCTAAATCTTTATATTTTTAAATTTTGTAAAAAAAAGAGAAGGATTTGCATCCTTCCCCACATATTATTACTTATAGCACTTCCGCATGTCCATTATATACAATTCCACGCGCTGCATCAACTGTTACTTCTTGGCCGCTTTTTAGCGTAGCAGTTGCAGTTGTTACACCAACGATAACTGGAATACCGATTGATACACCAACAACCGCTGCATGGCTTGTTAATCCGCCTTCTTCTACAACAAGTGCTGCTGCTTTTTCAATCGCAGGAATCATATCTTTATCAGTGCTTACTGTAACAAGAATAGAACCTTCTGTTACGTTCGCTATTGCTTCCTCAGCTGTTTTAGCTACAACAACTTTACCTTTTGCCGTTTTACGACCAATTCCTTGTCCTTTAGCGATTTGTTCGCCAACAACATGAATTTTCATTAAGTTTGTTGTGCCAGTTTCAGCAAGCGGTACACCAGCAGTGATTACAACTGTATCACCAAGACCAATCATCTCTGCATCCATAGCTGTTTGAATCGCTGTTTCTAACATTTCATCTGTAGATTTTGCTTTTTCTTCTGCCATATACGCTTTTACACCCCAAGATAGCGCAAGACGACGACATACTTGTTCATTAGATGTTACAGCTACAATTGGAGATTTCGGACGATATTTAGAAATCATTTTTGCAGTATATCCACTTTCTGTAGGAGCTACGATTG
Source organism: Bacillus sp. JJ864 (assembly GCF_036963045.1). Lineage (NCBI taxonomy): Bacteria > Bacillati > Bacillota > Bacilli > Caryophanales > Bacillaceae > Bacillus > Bacillus sp. JJ864. The sequence goes on from NZ_JBALLY010000012.1 coordinate 119,259, forward strand.
CCGCTACATCAAGTGCAAGCGCTGTATGTGCAACAGATTGACTAATTGCATCTGTGATTGAGTAAGATTGCTCTTTAAGACGTTTTTGGAACATATCTTCATATTGCAGTGATTTTTCAACACGAAGTGCAATATTCGCCATCATTTTCACTGCTTCAACTGGATATAAGCCTGCTGCTGTTTCACCAGAAAGCATGATTGCATCTGTACCATCGAAAATAGCGTTTGCTACGTCACTTGCTTCCGCGCGTGTCGGACGAGGGTTACGTTGCATAGAATCTAACATTTGCGTTGCTGTGATAACTGGCTTTCCTAATACGTTACATTTTTTGATTAGACGCTTTTGTACTAACGGTACTTCTTCTGGTGGAATTTCTACACCCATGTCACCGCGGGCTACCATTAAACCGTCAGAAACTTCTAAGATAGAGTCGATATTATCGATACCTTCTTGGTTCTCGATTTTTGGAATAATTTGAATGTACCCTGCGCCGTGTGCTTCTAATAGCTCACGAATTTCTAATACGTCAGATGCTTTACGTACGAAAGAAGCTGCAATGAAATCAACACCTTGCTCAATACCGAAGATGATATCTTGAATATCTTTTTCCGTAATACCAGGAAGTTTAATACTTACGTTTGGTACGTTTACACCTTTTTTATTTTTTACCATACCGCTGTTTAATACTTTTGTGCGGATATCGCCGTTTCCTTTTTCAATTACTTCTAACTCAATAAGACCGTCATCAATTAGAATGCGAGAACCTGGGTCTACATCGTCATAAAGTCCTGCATAAGTTACAGAGAACTTTTCAGCAGTTCCTAACACTTGCTCTGTAGAAATAACAACTTCTGCACCTGTTTTTAGTTCAGCTTGTCCGTCTACAAAGTCATGTGTACGAATTTCTGGACCTTTTGTATCAAGTAAGATTGCTACAGTTTTACCTGTTTTCTTTACAGCCTCACGAATCGTTTTAATGCGTAATCCATGCTCCTCATGACTACCATGAGAGAAGTTTAAACGACAAACATTCATACCTGCTCCGATTAATTGTTCTAACTTCTCAATACTTTCACTAGCAGGACCAATCGTACATACAATTTTAGTTTTGCGCATACCGCACCTCCGAATATTTATGAAAACGTTACCATTAATTTTATATTACACCAATTAGATGGATAATTCTTTTGATAACTGATACATCTCTGCATCAATTTCATGTTTTTTCGCTAATGCTTCAATAATATCATGATCAACAAGTTGGTTATTTTGAATACCTACGCAGCGGCCACCTTGTCCTTCTAATAAAAGCTCAACTGCTCTCGCCCCAAGACGACTCGCTAATACACGGTCCATCGCACTTGGAGATCCTCCGCGTTGCACGTGACCTAATACTGTAACGCGCGTATCAAAATTAGTCGCTTCTTCGATTTGTTTACCGATTTCAATCGCGCTGCCAACGCCTTCAGCTACAACGATGATACTATGTTTCTTTCCGCGTTCACTACCGCGTTTTAGGCGAGCGATTACATCATTCATATCATAATCTTCTTCTGGAATTAAAATTGTTTCTGCACCGTCTGCTAAACCAGCCCATAATGCGATGTCACCTGCATGGCGACCCATTACTTCAATTACATATGTACGTTCATGAGATGTAGCTGTATCACGAATTTTATCAATTGCATCGATAACAGTATTTAAAGCTGTATCAAAACCAATTGTGAAATCCGTACCAGGAATATCATTATCGATTGTACCAGGTACACCAACACATGGGAAACCATGCTCTGTTAATTTTTTCGCACCTTGGTAAGAACCATCTCCACCAATAACAACAAGTCCTTCAATACCAAATTTCTTTAATTGTTCAATCCCTTTTAATTGTCCTTCTCGTTCTTTAAACTCAGGACATCTTGCTGTATATAATTTTGTTCCACCGCGATGAATAATATCACCTACAGAACCTAATTCTAATTTCTCAATATGACCAGAAATTAATCCTGCGTATCCATGATAGATACCATACACTTCTAAATCATGATATATTGCTTTACGAACAACAGCACGAATAGCAGCGTTCATTCCAGGTGAATCTCCACCACTTGTTAAAACACCAATACGTTTCATTAGTACTCACCTCATAAAGATTATTTGCCTTATAATAAAATAACATGAAGAAATACAAAATGACAATGGAGAAGATGTGTCTTTTTCATAAGAAAAACGTGCATTCGCGAGATGGAACGCACGCTTTCTCTATTTTACCCCAATGGAAGCGTTTGAAAACGAAACTTGCCCAATTTTCATAAATTTTTCATAGCGATTTTCGACTAGTTGCTCTTTCGAAACGCCTTCTAATTGTTGGAATGTCTTCTGCAATGTACGATTTATATATTCCGCTTGCTTCACTACGTCGCGATGTGCACCGCCGCGAGCTTCTGGAATAATTTCATCAATGACACCTAATTCTTTCAAATTAGCTGCTGTAATTTTCATCGTTTCTGCAGCTTCTTTTGATTTCGTAGCATCTTTCCAAAGAATTGCCGCTGCTCCTTCAGGCGTAATAACCGAATATGTGGAGTTTTCTAACATGTGTACATAGTTACCTACGCCAAGTCCTAACGCACCGCCACTTCCACCTTCACCAATTACGATACAAATAACAGGTACAGTGAGTCCAGCCATTTCAAATAAATTGCGTGCAATTGCTTCACTTTGTCCACGCTCTTCAGCTGCTTTTCCTGGATATGCACCCTTTGTATCAATAAAACAGATGATTGGACGATTAAATTTTTCAGCTTGCTTCATAAGACGCAACGCCTTACGATATCCTTCCGGATGAGGCATTCCGAAATTACGGCGAATATTTTCTTTCGTATCTTTCCCGCGTTGATGACCGATTACTGTAACAGGCATCCCATTATATTTCGCAATCCCGCCAACAATTGCTGCATCATCACCAAATAATCGATCTCCGTGACATTCAAAAAAATCAGTGAATAAGTGCTGGGTATAATCCAGTGTTGTCGGTCTTTCAGCATGACGAGCAATTTGAACACGGTCCCACACTTTCAAGTTACCGTATATTTCTTCTTCTAAGTGCTCTAATTTCCCTTCCAAGATACGAATCTCTTCACTGAAGTCCATCTGGCTGTTTTTCGTATACTCTTTTAACTCGCTAATTTTATTTCTTAGCTCAACAACTGGTTTTTCAAATTCTAATTCTGCCATGACGCCACTTCCTCCCCTTGATGAACTTCTAAAATCTTACGGAGCGTGTCTCTCATATCATCGCGATGCACAACTGCATCTAATTGTCCATGGTCCAATAAGAACTCTGCCGTTTGGAAATCCTCTGGCAATTTCTCGCGAACCGTCTGTTCAATTACACGACGACCAGCAAATCCAATTAATGCACCAGGTTCCGCTAAATTATAATCACCAAGTGAAGCAAAGCTCGCGGAAACTCCACCTGTCGTTGGATGCGTCATAATTGAAATGAATAAACCACCTGCATTGCTATGTTTTTTCAAAGCTATACTTGTCTTCGCCATTTGCATTAAGCTTAAAATACCCTCTTGCATACGAGCTCCGCCTGATGCAGTAAAAATAATAAACGGCGCTTTCATTTCATATGCTTTTTCAACAGCACGCGCAATTTTTTCACCTACAACAGAGCCCATGCTTCCCATTCGAAACCTTGAATCCATAACCGCAACAACAACAAGCATATCTTCGATTGTTCCTTCTCCTGTCACAACCGCTTCATTTAATCCTGTTTTTTTACGATCACTCTCGAGTTTCTCCTCATAGCCAGGGAATTGAAGCGGGTTTGCCGAAATCATTTCTTTGTCATATTCACGAAATGAGTTTTCATCTAACAAACTTTCAAGACGCTCCCATGCATTCATCGGGTGATGATAGCCACAGTTTACACATACTTTTAAATTTTTCAGAAGTTCTTTCGTATACATGATTTTTTTACATTTCGGACATTTTGTCATGACACCGTCCGGTACATCTTTTCGTACCTGCTCTGAAGGAATTGCAGCATACTTTTTCTTCTTTAGGAATAAATCTCGTAGCAAAGTTTGACCCTCCTTTAGGTGATAAAAGAGCTAAGGTTAACGAGTAAGAAAATGGGGCTAACACCTAAATCAATCGGTGTTAGCCTTATTTTCTTAATTTGCCTTATAACCCGTCTCTTTACGTTTAACTTTAAACGTTATCTTGCAGAATTTATGTCAGAACGTGTCATGGTTATTTCGACAAATTTTGTATAAAGTAAACATTTATCTTGCTTATTCATACATGTATAAGCAAGATAAACTCACAAATGAAACTGTATATTTTCCATTATCTCATCGTACAACTCTAATGCTGTTTGTTCTTGTTTATTCTGTAATGCTATATATAGCTTTTCATGTAACTCTCGCGCGTTTAAATGAACATCACAAGAAAGCGTTGAAGCGTAGTCACGTACAATCATCCAAACACGATACATTAAATAATTATCGACTTGTTCTACAAGCGTTTTTAAAAAGGTTTGATGAAATACTGCGATAGATGATTGTTCATCAGAAAAAATTTTTCGAAGTGCCTTTAAGCTGCTTTCTGCCTGTGTTTGACATAAGACACGAATCGCGTCTTTCTCAAGCAATTCTTTCGTTTGTAACAAATCCCGCCGTGTCTTTTCATCTTGTAATACGAACGGTGCAATTAATTGCACCAGACCGTTTTCATAAAAGTTTCGAATGAACGTTCCTTCACCGCGCCGCGTTTCAATTAGACCCACTAGTTCTAACGATCTGAGCGCTTCACGAACAGATGAGCGTCCGACATTTAAACGTGCACTTAACTCACGTTCAGATGGAAGGCGGTCGCCCGCCTTCAATCCATCTTCTTGTATAATCAAACGAATTTTTTTCACTATTTCTAGATATACTTTTGTTTGTGATGATGTCAATGAACATTCCTCACTTATTCTTTGCCGATAATCGCTAGATTTCTCGTTCTTTCAGCTATTTCCTGCGGATCAACTTGACGGCGAGCAACACCTGTTTCCATCGCAGCCTTAGCAACGTACGCTGCTACTTGTGGTGCTACGCGTGCATCGAATGGAGCTGGAATAATATAATTAGCATTTAACTCTTCTTCTGATACAAGTCCAGCAATAGCTTGTACTGCTGCCACTTTCATTTCTTCGTTAATTTGCGTTGCATGGACATCAAGAGCACCTCGGAAAATACCAGGGAAAGCTAACACGTTGTTTACTTGGTTTGGGAAATCTGAGCGTCCCGTACCGACAACTGCTGCTCCAGCTGCTTTTGCCATGTCTGGCATAATTTCTGGATTTGGATTCGCCATCGCAAAGATAATTGCATCTTTGTTCATAGAACGAACCATTTCTTCTGTTAATGCGCCTTCTGCGGATACACCGATGAACACATCTGCATCTTGAATCACTTCTGCTAATGAACCTTCTACACGATTTTTATTCGTGTATTTTGCAACTTCATTTTTCACAGGATTCATACCGACAGGGCGTCCTTCAAAAATCGCACCTTTCGTATCGCACATAATAATGTCGCGTACACCGTAGCGATATAAAAGTTTAATAATTGCAATACCCGCTGCCCCAGCACCGTTTGCAACAACTTTAATATTAGACATTTTCTTTCCAACTAGCTTTAATGCATTCACAAGACCCGCTACTGTTACAATTGCTGTTCCGTGCTGGTCATCGTGGAATACAGGAATGTTTGTTTCTTTTTTCAAACGCTCTTCAATAATAAAGCAGTTTGGTGCTGCAATATCTTCTAAGTTTACGCCACCAAAAGTTGGCTCCATTAATTTTACAGTTTCAACAATTTTATCTACATCATTTGTATTTAAAGCAATTGGAAATGCATCTACACCAGCAAAGCTCTTGAATAATACAGCTTTACCTTCCATAACAGGAAGTGATGCTTCCGGTCCAATATTTCCAAGACCTAATACAGCCGTTCCATCTGTTACAACTGCTACCATATTGCCCTTCATTGTATATTCGTATACCTTGCTCTTATCGTCATAAATCACTTTACATGGTTCTGCAACCCCTGGAGAATACGCAAGACTTAAATCTTTTGCATTTTCTACCTTTACTTTTGATACTGTTTCTAGTTTTCCTTGATGCACTCTATGCATGTGAAGTGCTTCTTCACGTAGTGTTGACAAACGATCCACTCTCCTCATATTTTCTTGCTGCATTACATTATTCATTCTCCAAAGTGGTCTGACCACGAACGCTATTACTACTATAATCGAAATGATAGGAAATTGTCCATTATATTTTTACAACGACATTTTCCTTGCCGACTATCTCATAAAGCGCTTGTAAACATTCTTCACTTGGATGAATGGATAAGTTACGAGATAATTGTACCATCTTATGCTCTTTTTCATAATAAATTAGTACTTTCGCAAAACCTGAATAGTTAAACAATATTTTGGTGACATTGCTTAACAGCCTTTTTTCATACTGTGATGGTATTTTCACGTAAATAGAAGCGTCTTTCATTTCCTCGTAAGTATCCATCTTCTCTAACGGATACAAGCCATTTACAATCCATTGGAGCTTATTGTTTCGCTTTTCAATTGTCCCTTCTATTAAAACAATTTCTCCTTCTTGTAATCGCTCCGCAAAATGGATATACGTTTCAGGAAATACAACCCCTTCCATTTCATGATTTTGATCACAGAACGTGATAAACGCCATCTTTTGTAATTTTTTCGTCCGAATTACTTTTATATTTGTCAAATATACAATGACCCGCTGTACTTTTCTTTGCTGTTTCATCGCCCCTGCAAGTGTTGGGATTTCCAATTCCTTAACAAGCTTCGCGTACTGTGCGGTTGGATAACTTGTTAAATACAAGCCTAGCGCTTCTTTTTCCTTATTTAACTGCTGGGTAAAAGTTAGCTCTGCCTCTTGTGCATACTCTGACTTCGGCACAAGCTCCTCACCAATTTCCCTTGCTAAGCTCGCGTATTCTAACGCACCTTTAATACTGTTAAATAAGGCGGAACGCGAAACGTTAAAATCATCAAAACAACCTGCCCAAATCATCGTTTCTAAATTGCGCTCTGTCACAAATTTTGCCGGCATGCGCAAACAAAACTCAAATAAATCTTGAAACGGCTTTTTATTTCTTTCTTCAATTACAGCATTTACCGTCGCCATCCCTACATTGCGAATCGCAAGTAAACTATACCGAATTGCATTTCCTTCCACTTGAAACTCATGACTGCTCTTATGAAGAGACGGTGGCAAAACGTGGAACCCTTTCCGCTTCGTTTCCCGAACATATTGTACAATCTTCTCTTCATTTCCAATTGCGCTTGATAATAATGCTGTCATAAACTGAAGCGGATAATTTGCTTTTAAATAAGCAAGCTGATATCCAATCATACTATAAGCAACTGCATGACTTCGGTTGAATCCATAATTGGCAAATCGAACAATTAAATCATAAATTTGCTGGGCAGTTTCTTCATCATATCCATTTTGCAAGCACCCTTTCACGAAGTGCGTGCGCTCTTCGTCTAAAATATCACGATTTTTCTTACTTACGGCGCGGCGTAATAAGTCAGCCTCACCAAGAGAAAATCCTGCTAAATGAGAGGCAATTTGCATAATTTGCTCTTGATAAACGATAACACCATACGTATTTTCTAAAATTGGTTTCAAATCAGGATGCAAATAATGAATAGCACGTTTTCCATGTTTAGAATCAATAAAAACCGGTATTTGCTCCATCGGTCCCGGGCGATATAATGCGTTAACCGCAACAATATCTTCAAATTCATTCGGTTTTAGCGAACGCAGAACATTCCGCATCCCACTTGATTCGAGCTGAAAGATTCCTGTCGTATCACCTCGCCCAAGGAGTGCAAATGTATTTGCATCTTGAAGAGGCAATTTCCGTATATCTAAACTTGTCCCTGTTGTCTTCGCAATAAACATGCGAATATTTTCAAGCAATGTTAAATTACGCAGACCAAGAAAGTCCATTTTTAACAGACCAAGTTCTTCTAATACTTCTGCTGAATATTGTGTGACGTATACATCATCATGGCCGCCTTGAATGGCAACACTATTTGTAAGCGGCTCTTCACTCATAATCACTCCGGCTGCATGAATAGACGTATGACGCGGCAACCCTTCTACACGCTTTGCAATATCAAATACCCTTTGAAAAATTAGGTTACTTTGTAGATAACTTTGTAATGATGGCGATTCTGCGTAAGCTTCTTCCAACGTAATCCCAACTTTAGACGGAATATGTTTTGAAAAAATATCAATTTCATTTGGCGGCAGTCCCATTACTCTTGCAATATCACGAATTGCCGCTTTTGCTGCAAGTGTTCCAAACGTTACAATTTGAGCCACGCGTAGTTCTCCGTACTTATTTTTCACATAACGAATCATTTCATCGCGGCGAATATCTGGAAAATCAATATCAATATCAGGAAGTGTAACGCGCTCTGGATTTAAGAAACGTTCAAATAGTAAATTGTATTGAATCGGGTCGATGTCTGTAATTTCCAGCACGTAAGATACAAGTGACCCAGCTGCCGAACCACGGCCTGGTCCTGTTAAAATGCGCTGCTCGTGAGCGTATTTCATAAAGTCCCATACGATAAGAAAATAATCACTAAATCCCATCCGAGAAATGGTATGCAGTTCATGATTTAAACGAACTTTATGCACATCGGTCACCGTTTCATAACGTTTCTTCAATCCTTCTTCACAAAGGCGGCGTAAAAATTGATCAGATGATTCATTTGTTGGTACCGAGAACTTCGGCAATTGATTTGTATGAAACGGAATTTCTACGTGACAGCACTCCGCAATACGTAATGTGTTTTGAATCGCTTCTGGCATAGAAGCAAATAACGCCTCCATTTCAGATGCTGATTTCATATAGTATTGATCAGTCTGCAGGCGCGGCCTGTCCGAATCAGTCATTTTTGTCCCATTATGAACAGATAATAAACACTCCTGCACCATTGCATCATTTTGTTTTACATAACGAATATCATTTGTCGCTACAAGCGGAATCTCAAGTTGCTGTGCAAATGGTAGAAGCTCTTCTTGAAGCAACAACTCTTCTTGAACGGCATGGTGCTGCACGCTTATATAAAAGCTGGCAAATATATTTTTATACATATTTGCTACTTCCGCAGCAGCTTCATGCTTTCCTTGCAATAAAAGCTTTTCAATTTCTCCATCTTTTCCAGGAGAAATCGCAATTAATCCCCCTGCATAATGCGCAAGCCATTTCTTTGGAATACCCTCTTTTGACTTTGTCATAATGCTGCTAGAAATTTTAAGTAAATTTCGATACCCAGTTTCGTTTTCTGCCAGTAAAATAAGCGAATAGGACTGATCCTCTTCTTCATTCCATATCGAAGCTGTTAAACCGATAATCGGCTGAATCCCCGCTTTTTTACAAGCTTTATAAAACGGTATCACACCATACATCACATTTTCATCTGTAATTGCTAATGCCGGAAATCCAAGTTCTTTCGCTTGATGAACAAGCTCATCTATTTTACAAGCACTTTTCAATAAACTATAAACGGTTTGACATTGTAAATGCACAAACTTCACTTTTATACCCTCTCTTTACCTATTTGACTACTTCCTATTATACGTGAAATCAAAACATACTTCCCCTTCTTTGTCCATATACATGAAAAAGAAAGGAGAATGATGATGGAAATGAACCAAAGCTTTTTCTCTCTTCTCATTACGAGTTATTTTATTGCTCTTGGTGTTATGATTGGCGGTTCATTAATTGGCGGAATCGGTGCTTTTTTAGTAGGAAAACCACCGCTCACAATGATTACACAATTTGCAGAGAATTTACGAATTTGGGCTCTCGTCGCTGCCATTGGCGGAACTTTCGATACATTTTATAGCTTTGAACGCAGCTTTTTTGGAGGAGATACAAAAGATATTGTGAAACAAATTCTCCTTATTTTCTTTGCTACAGGCGGTATGCAAACGGGTCTTACGATTATTAAATGGATTACACAGGAGCACATATGAAAGTCCCGGGCTCTATCTCTAATAGATGGAAACTCTTTTTAGGCGGCGCTGCTGCGGGCGGGATTTTGAGCTGGATTATTTTTTTATACATATATGGCGTGTTTCAAGAAGAGCAAACAAAAACACTCGAAAAACAACAAACGATAATCAAAAAACTAACAGATGATTTACACGTACTGATTGAAGATCAAAAAAAAGAAAATGAAAAAAACAAAAAATTGTTAACCATTCAAGAAATTGAAATTGAGATTGTAAATCACGAAAAATACAATTTAGACACGCTAACAGTGGAAACATTACAAACTTCTATTCGCGATGATCTCCGCCACTTGCTTACCCAAAACATTCAAAGCGTCGCAAACAATAAAGAGCTACTAAAGAAGGTTATTGAAAATAAGGTATATAAATATTACGACCGTGTCTATCGATTTGAAATCGAAACTGTTTCATTTGATACCCTACTAGAAATTAGCGTCAAAATAAAACAAGAAAGGTAGAAATCCCTCTACCTTTCTTCTTATTTACATAATTCACGTAAGTCTGCAAAAATACGGTCCGCTTCTTCCCAAGAAAAAGCTTTTGCTCCGGACGCCATCGGATGCCCGCCGCCGTTATATCGCATTGCTAACGTATTAATAACCGGACCTTTTGAACGAAGGCGAACACGAATCACATCTTCTTCCTCTAAGAATAAAACCCACGCTTTTAATCCTTCAATATTTCCAAGAGCTCCAACAACTCCTGAAGCCTGAGACGGAAGCACATCAAATTGCTCTAACACTTCTTTTGTTAGCTTAACATACGCTGCGCCTTCTTCAGTCATCGTAAAGTTTTGTAGGATATAACCATTTAAGCGTGCAATACGCTCATTCGTTTTATACATTTCATCATATAATGCTGGGAATTCAACGCCCACTCCCACAAGCTCAGATGCATAACGAAGTGTTTTTGCAGATGTGCTTGGGAATAAGAAACGTCCTGTATCACCAACGATACCAGCTAAAATAAGACGTGCCGCTTCTTTTGATAACGTTAACCCTTTATCCTTACCGTATAAGTAAAATTCATAAATCAGTTCACTTGTAGAACTAGATGTTGTATCTACCCAAACAATATCACCGTACGGATCTTCATTCGGATGATGGTCAATTTTAATTAACTGCTTTCCTTTTGTATAACGCTGATCGCAAACACGCTCTTGGTTTGCTGTATCACAAACAATTACAAGTGCCTCTTCATACGTAGCATCATCAATTTCATCCATTACGCGTAAGTACGCTAAAGACGGTTCATTGTATCCTACCATATAAATCTTTTTCTTTGGAAACGACTCTTGCAGCATCGTACCAAGGCCGCACTGCGAACCTAATGCATCTGGATCTGGACGAACGTGGCGATGGATAATAATTGTATCAAATTGCTTAATTGCTCCTAAAATTTTCTCATGCATATGTAAAATCTCCTTTTCGGCCAATTTATTCCTATTATAGCTCAAAACACTTCATACAGGTGGAGAATTGAATTACATTGAACTACCCCCACCTAAAATCCTATCAGATTTTTGAGGAAGGGGATTCCCAAAAGGGACAACTAAGGCAAAATGCTTAGTAGACCATACCCATTCAACAAGGTATGGGGTTTCTGCTTTCAAACTTAGACAAACCTTTTACTTCCAAGTCAGTAAGAGCCCCTGGAGGAAAAAGTTCGTTTGCATAACGAATCTTGCCATGGTTCGAAAGCTCCATCTGATAGAATGTGTGAACACGCAAATCAGACAGGATGCCAGACAGCCACTTCCATTGCGCCCAATGATGCAGACCTACCATCTTCTCCGGTAGTAGGGAATACAAAATTGGTGGAAGTTTTTCTTTACATCCCATTGCTCTTCTAGCAATGACATAAGAAGCTGTTTGGTGGATGCTGATACCAAAACGTTTCATATATTTGATTTTACCAATTTGAGAAGTGTACGCTGGATTTACCTCAAATACTGCTACACCCATCTTCTCAGCACGGCTTTTAATAGCTGAAATCATCTTTTTATAAGCAAACATGCTCATCATCATATTTGCTTTTTTGTTGCCATAAGGATTCTTAACCTTTGCTTTTGTTGTGTTTAATTTTTCTACAACAATCGGTTTGTTTGCTTTTACAGCAATATCCACTAATGCAACGGCTTCTGCTTCAATCATTTTCGTAATTTGTTCTGATGTTTTACCTAACATATCAAAGATATAATACACCCGTTTTTATGAGTTGTCCTTGTTTATTGATGTTTGACCAAGCGAAGTGGTCAAAATTGCAGTCTACTCCAATGACACCATCGGATTTGCTGAAGTTTTTATTTTGGTTCTCTTCAATATCGATTAAACATTTAAAAATGTAGTAATCACCGTGGTCTTCAATTGCCCAACTGATTGGTTTTCCTGCATTCTTTTTATCTTTGCAATTCCATTGCTTTTGAACAGCTGCATTCACTTGTTCTTGTCCATACGGAAATGTAAGGTTAGGAATTTCAACGGCAACACCATTTGGTGGTGTAAAGTGTAATGATTGTGATTCTGTTTTAGTGCATTCTTATAGATACGAATTGAAAAATATGCCTTTTTCATTGGACACACTCCTTTCTTGTTTTGTATACACAAAGTATACTAGATAGGAACATATGTTTCTGTTTATATACTAAAAAAAACAAAAAATCGATTCATCCCCCACCTACCGTT
>NZ_JBALLY010000013.1:0-6617 GCF_036963045.1 Bacillus sp. JJ864
ATTAGGATTAGCCGGCCTTTATTACATTAAAGTAAAAAACCGGTTTTCAAAGATATTCGCAGGAGGATTTATAATGAAAAAGAAAATTACTTATAGTGTAATTGTTTTAGCAACTTTATCGTTAGGAACGTACATCACCCTAACATATAATGATAAAAAAATAGAAGAAAAGGTTCAGGAAAAACCGAAAGCTCAAACCATTCAAAAGCAACAAAAAGATAGTTATGTAGTTAGTAATGATGATTTATCTAAAGCAGCTCAGTCTATTGGAGAAATCAAAAACGAGCAAATTATAAATGACATGATGATAAACATGTCTTTCCAAAAACTCACATTTCATGAAAATAATCTTCATGTTCGTGGTACCCGTGATGTAGGTCGAGTTCAAATGACCAAAGAAAACATTCAATACTTAAAAAACAACTTAAATGTTATCAATAATGATGAAAAACCCAAATATGAATCTATTCTGAACAAATGGTACATTGGAAATTTCGAATCTACAGTTGAAGACTTTATAGAAATTCGTTATTTACGTTTAGGAAAAAAGGTAAGTGCAGAGGAATTTAAACTAACTAAAAAAACTGATAGCGATGAAAAAGAATATATTCTCCATTTCTTTGGTCAAGAAGGATTAGATATTCATAATAAAGNNATGAAACTGAATTTTACTCCACTAGGAAGTAAAATGTTTTAACTCCTCCTTACGGTAATTCCTTTGTAAAATTAATATTGTTATTAATAACACCTCAATGTAATATCGAATTGAGGTGAACATAATGCAAAGTCTTAAATCTTTAAAATGGGATATCATTATCTTTTTACCATTGTTTATTTATAATGCTGTCGTATTAGTTTCAATGATTGTTATAGAAAATGAGTTTAGTTGGGTACGTTTACTCATTACGTTAGCATGCCTATATGTTTGGGTATCCAGTGCAATAGATATTAGAAATATGAGGTACAAGATAAAATAAAAAGTAGCTGATAAGCTACTTTTTTGTTTAAGTATTCATTTTACGTTTCTTCATGAATTGATATAAAGTAGCCATCGATATATTTTAAAATTCTCACACTTCAACTTTTTATTTGCCATTACTTAGCTAAACACTAATGTTTCATAATCAAATATTTTTGAGACTTAGAGCGGATATTTTATCTACATTGTCTTCGTTTGTTTCGTCACAATACTAAAAACTCGTCCATTTCTTCAGCTGTGCGAACACAATGTAATAAAAACATTCCATATGTGATGATTAATGTTAACCAGATCATGTGCTCACTCCTTATCATTTCTTATCTTTTAGTTGATTGATATATTGCTAGTTTAACTCTTTTGTGTCAATGTAGATATTCATTTTCCTTACATCTGCCTTACAGTTTTGTAAGGCCTCTCTACTCAAATTTCAATTTTCACTAAACCCCACATTTATTATGTAAATTCTATATAACAAAAAAGCACCTATCATCATAGGCACTTCATTTATTGATCACATATAAGTGCGCTAGCAATTGCTGATGCTCTTTACTTTAACACGATTGAAACAAACATCGGTTATTATTTGAAAAATTTTTCTATTAACAATTAATAAATAGAGATTACTGCTTTTTGAGCAAACCTGCCCTGTTAGTTAGAAAGAAAAAACCCTTAGATAAATAATTACCTAGTGGAAAAAACATCGTAACTTTATTTCAAATAAACATTTACATGTATATATCACCTACAAAACTCGAATAAAAAAGCACAACAAAAAAATAGTCGGTCTTCAACACATTAAAGTGAGAAACCGACCTTATTTTATAATGTGTAATCATTTTTCTTCTACTCTATCTAACCATTCATTTACTAATGAATGGAATAAAACATCCTGCTCAATCTGCAAGTTATGTCCTGCTTTATCTAAAACCGCAAAAGTAGCCCGAGGAAATTTATCAAGCAAACTCCAAGCATCTTTATAGCCTGTTACTGAATCCTGTTTGCCCAATAAAAAGAGGCTAGGTTTTTCATACAGTGATATTTGGCTATCCACATCAAATGAAAAAGCATATTGCTCCCTTATTTTTGTTAAAAATACCTCATCTGCTATTTGAATTCCCGAGATAATCTCTTCAAGATAACGTTGCCAATTATATTCGTTAAGCACAACAAAATTCGAACTAAAATTTTCACGTTCCTCCGTATTTAACTGAGATAAAAATTTTTCATCTTGGTAAATAACCGTGCGGGGAGGAATCTGCCTCTTACTTGTATCCGGAATAATCATAGGACAAATAAATGCTGCGCCATCTATTCTTTCTTTTCTTTTGGATATAACTCCCCTAGTTATGTAGCCTCCGTATGATTCACCTGCAATTAAAAAAGATTCATCCGGAATAATTGTATCTATAAATTTTAAAACAAAATCTAACATTCCATCTGAGTTTTGAATCATTTCGTATCCCTTCGTTTTTCCCATGCCTGGCAAATCAATATAAATCCGTTTCCAACCTTCTCTTTGTATAAAAACAGACTCCATACAACCTGACATCAGTCTATGATCAGGAGAAAAACCATGAAGCATAATAATTGGTTTACCAGAACCATAAATTTCATAATGAACTTTTATATCCCCTATTAAGCATTCCATTATATCCACTCCGAATTTTCAGTATTTTCACTACTATAATAAAGGAAAAGTTCTATCTTTCCAAACAATTAACCTCATGCTTCTTATTGTTAAGTTAAGATCATTTTTATATCTTTACTTCCTATAGTTTACATACAATATATTTCTTTTTAACTACGTGCTTGCAAGAAGGTTTCTAAAAGCTGTTTTATTTCTGCTATAGAACATCCTTGACTAGATACTTCATATATAACACCATTAGTTTTCGCACGATATGTATGATCATAATTTTCAAATCGTCTAGAGTTTTCCTCAACATAGGCTGGTTTATATTCACTCCACTCTAAGCCATTTGAAGAAAATGTTGAAACCTTTTTGTTTGAGTCATACTGAAAGTCTCCACCAGATGTAAAATGTTCAAATTCTTTTTTACCTCTTCCAAATTCCTCTTGATACTCCTGTATAAAGATGGTTTTCTCTACTTCATGACTAGTAGATTTAAAAGGTAACATAATAGTTTGTCTTATCTTACTTTCTGCAGTAGGCCTATACATCATTTTGGTGTAATAATGAGCACCATCATTCCGTAACGTAATAAAAGTCATTTCTACATCAGGAGATTGTAAAACTTTTAAAAAAGGAACGACCTCTCGTATATTGTCATAAGCTGCTTGTACTTCCTTTGAATCATTTTTCCCTCCAAAGATTTGTTTTACATCTACTTTTTCTAATGGTTTTGCACGCTTTAAAACCTCGTATCCCTCTATTACAGGTTTCTTTACTGTCCCTCCTATTCTTTCAACAGCAATTACTTCTTCCGTTGCTTTACCTTGTATCGAGTAATATTTAGTACCAGGGACATATTCTGTTGTATCACCTTCTTGTAAAAATCGCCATTCTCCACTGCGTGATACTTCCCCTAACTCTCTTCCTAATTGTTCTTTAGACACATTTTCACTGGCAGGGATATAGTAATGCGCATTATGCACAAGATATTGATTATATGGATGACGAGGAGCTGTACTTACTCCAAACAAATTTGCCACACTAGCCGGAACATCTGTCATAAAAAACAGAAAAAGGCATGTTGCAGTAATTAGAAAAATTACAAGTTTATTCTTCGGCGATCGTTTCTTTTTTCTGAGTACAGTACGAATATCTACTTCCTCAGGAAATGAAAACTGTTGCTGTATACTTTGCATTGTTTTTCTTAGTTTTTGTTCCATATCCATCCCTCCTTCAATGAAACTTCTTTTGGTAAGGACAGCAATTGTTTCTTTAATTGCTCTCTAGCATGATAGAGCCTGGATTTCACCGTTCCTTCACTAACAGTAAGAATTGAGGAAATTTCCGAAACTGATAAATCTTGCATGTAATATAATACAATCACTGCCTGATGTTTAAGAGAGAGCTTTTGAATACAGTTGTATAACTCTCGCTCATTTTCTTCTTGTAAATAAAATTCTTCTGGCTGACCTTCTTTTGATCTTCCCCAAAAATCTTGCAAAGGTAAGAAAAAACGTTTTCGTTGCGCCATCTTCCATGTAACATGGATTACAATTTTATGAAACCATGTCTTAAATGTAGCTATTTCAGGATTAAATCGATGTAAAGATTTGTATGTACGCAAAAGAGCCTCCTGTACAGCATCTTCAGCTCCTGTTCGATCTCGGAGAAGCATATACGCCACCTGATGCGCTGGTATTATGTACGGTTTTACCAATGAATTGAATGCATCTTGATCTCCCGCCTTAGCCTTATTTAAACAATCTTGTTCAGACACATTTCATCCTCCTTTCTTTACACTACTTATTCCCCCTAAAAGAAGAATTGGTTCATTTTTTTCATATTTTTATTATTTTTTAGTTATACTATAAAACTTACACTATATTCAAAATAGGAAAAAGGCCATTCTCTATTTGATAAAGAATAGGCCTTTAATTAAAGAATATCTTATTATATCTAATCTATTAATTGCAGTTCTTTCTCCACAAACTCCATCAACTCTTTAATTGTTTGTACCGAAAAATCAAAACGAATACCTGCCGCTTCATACACTTCTTTTACTGATTTTGTACTTCCTAAAGATAGTGCTTCTTTATAATTAATTAGAGTTTGTTTAGGATTTTCTTTATATTGCTTATACATCTGCAAAGCACCTATTTGCGCAATTGCGTACTCAATGTAGTAGAATGGTACCTCAAAAATATGTAAAATAGATAACCACTTTGTCTCTAACCAGTTTTCATAACCTTCCCAATTCATAAAGTTAGAGTCATATGTTCTTGCTAGTTCTTTAAATTTTTCTTTTCTTTCAGCATGTGTATGATTTGGATTTTCGTACATCCAATGCTGGAATTGATCGACTACAGTAATTATAGGTAAGTATTGTATCATCAATCGGAGTTGCTCACGCTTTGCTCTTTTGAAATCTTCACTACTTGGATAAAATGTATTCCAATACTCCATCGTTAGGAGTTCCATTGTCATGCTCGCCAATTCTGCTGATTCCATTGGGACATTTCGATATGGCCCTAGTTCAATGTCTTTCATAAATTCATTATGTATGCAATGACCCATTTCATGTAACAGAACCACGACATCGTCTTGTGTATTACAACAATTCATAAATATAAACGATTGTTTAGAGGCGGGTAAGGATTCACAAAAACCGCCCGGAGCTTTTCCTTTACGGCTCTCTAAATCTAAAAGATTCTTTTCTTTCATCTCATGTAGTAATGCCGAAAAACGAGAATCAACCTTTTCTAAAATATGAAAAGTACCTTTTACTAACTCGTCTACATTTTGTACTGGTTGTAAAGGCTTCTCGTTTATTGGAACTGCTCTCATATCCCAAGGTCTAAACGTATGTAATCCTAAAATTTTTTGCTGTTTTTCCTGAAGTTTTTTCTGTAAAGGAACAACATAGTGACGCATCGCTTCTGCTAACTCAAGACAATCCGCTGCTGTATAATCAAACCGTTCATATTTTTTAAACATAAAATCGCAATAATTTTGCAAACCCACATTTTGAGCTTTTTGATGTCGCAACGCAATTAACTTATCCATAATGATCTGCAAATCCTCTTCAACCGATAACATGCTTTCTTGAATAAGAGTCATTGCATTTTTTCTAACCGTACGTTCAGGATTTTGAAGATACACCTGCATGTCGCTTAACGACTTTTCTTCACCTTCCCACATTACCGTTAAGTTACCTGTAATCTCAAAATACTTCGTTACTAACTCATCTTCTGCAATTTCTAAATCTATATTTTTCTCATTGAACAAACGAATCGCATTTTCTACTTTTTTATTCAATAAACCGAAAAAATCAAGGTCTAGCTGCAAACGAAATGGTGATTCGTAGTACTTATTGTCTAGTAAACTTTTATATCGTTTCACTAATGGCTGCACATGCTTTTGGTCAAAATCAAAAGTTTCTTTCTCTTGCTGGTTATCAGTGTTACATTGAAATTGAATATAATGTTGTTTAAGTTGTTCTTCCACTTCATCTAAAAGCCGCGACTGTCGCTTCAACCAATTTTCAAGTTCCTCGCTACATTGAATCTTTGTTTGTAATAAATCTTCAAATTGTTTTTGCAACGCTTCCAAATTACTAATAACGAAATATTCAGTATTATCCATATGTAAGATATCCTTTCATACGATATTCTTCGCAACAAGTTTCAAATGCCCAGCAGGAATAATTTGTTTCACTGTTTCCTGCAAATCCTCTGCCAACACTTCTTCAATATGTTCCAAAGCGACTTCTAATATGCAGCACTCCATTGTTTCCACATTAAGCAGAGAATAATGATCATTTTTCTTAATCACTAAATATCTATGATCCTCTGTAACTAGTAAAGCACCAAGCTGAATTCCTAGTACTCTGTTATCTTCAAATTTCATATGTATTCCTCCTATCTAAATAAATTTTACAATAAAAGGATATAATAAGATACAAAATTTAACAGATGATATTAATTCGCAATGAAAGGGCATTTCCTT
>NZ_JBALLY010000014.1:0-20111 GCF_036963045.1 Bacillus sp. JJ864
GAAGCGGCTCGCTCAGAATACGAGGGGGATGGAGCTTCTGACATAGAGGCGGTTTTGCCCTCGGCGGAAGAAGCGAAGCCACCGAATATTCTAGTCGCTGGAGCTGGATCCCATCGAAAAGCGGAGGCGGCTCGTTCACCTAATCGCTTCTCCAAGTACTACACCACCTTTCATCGCCAATACGTTATCTTTTAAGGAGGAATTGAAAATGGCTTCAATGGAGCAAATCGTAAACTTAGCAAAGCATCGTGGTTTTGTGTTCCCTGGTTCTGAAATTTACGGCGGTCTTGCAAATACTTGGGACTACGGTCCACTTGGTATCGAATTAAAAAACAACGTAAAAAAAGCTTGGTGGAAAAAATTCATTCAAGAATCTCCGTATAACGTAGGTTTAGATGCAGCAATTTTAATGAACCCAAAAACTTGGATAGCATCTGGACACGTTGGAAACTTCAATGATCCAATGATTGACTGTAAAAAATGTAAAGCGCGCCACCGTGCTGATAAATTAATTGAAGATGCACTAGAAGCAAAAGGTATCGAAATGATCGTTGATGGCCTTACTTTCGATCAAATGGCTGGATTAATGAAAGAACACGAAGTAAAATGCCCAGATTGCGGCAGCGAAGACTTCACTGAAATTCGTCAATTCAACTTAATGTTCAAAACATTCCAAGGCGTGACAGAATCTAGCACAAACGAAATTTTCCTTCGTCCTGAAACAGCACAAGGTATTTTCGTAAACTTCAAAAACGTACAGCGCTCTATGCGTAAAAAGCTTCCATTTGGTATCGGCCAAATCGGTAAAAGCTTCCGTAACGAAATTACGCCTGGTAACTTTACGTTCCGTACACGTGAGTTCGAACAAATGGAACTTGAATTTTTCTGCAAACCTGACGACGATTTAGAGTGGTTCACATTCTGGCGCAACACTTGTAAAAACTGGCTTCTTGCACTTGGTATGAATGAAGAAAGCATGCGTCTTCGTGACCATGGTGAAGAAGAATTATCTCACTACAGTAATGCAACAACTGATATCGAGTTTAAATTCCCATTTGGCTGGGGCGAGCTTTGGGGTATTGCATCTCGTACTGACTTTGACTTAAACCGTCATATGGAACATTCTACTGAAGACTTTAATTATGTAGATCCACAAACGAATGAGCGTTACGTACCATACTGCATCGAGCCATCTCTTGGTGCAGATCGCGTAACATTAGCATTCTTATGCGATGCATATGAAGAGGAACAATTAGAAAACGATTCTCGTACAGTTCTTCGTTTCCACCCAGCATTAGCACCATTTAAAGCAGCTATCCTGCCGCTTTCTAAAAAGCTATCTGAAGGTGCCGCGGAAGTGTTCGCAGAGCTTGCGAAAGACTTTATGGTAGACTTCGACGAAACAGGCTCTATCGGTAAACGTTACCGCCGCCAAGACGAAATCGGTACACCATTCTGTATCACTTACGACTTCGACTCTGTTGAAGATAAAGCAGTAACAGTACGTGACCGTGACACAATGGAACAAGTACGTATGCCAATTAGCGAACTAAAAGGCTTCTTAGAGAAGAAAATTCAATTCTAATGAAAAAACGACTGCGTGAAGCAGTCGTTTTTTTCATGCCCACCAATATATCGGCGGAAGTAGAGCATTTATCGGCGACTTTTATAATATATCGGCGCTTCGACACGATTTAAAGACCCTTCGACAATGTTCGACACGCGAATCGTTTTTATCTTTTTTCTTTCACCGCAACTGTACATCTTGAAATACAAATTAAATTATTTTCTTCATCAATAATTCGAATGTCCCATACCATTGTCGTCTTTCCTTTATGAAGCGGCGTTCCAATCGCTGTGACTATGCCGTCTCGTTTAGACAGCAAATGATTTGCATTAATTTCAAGACCAAAACAAATATATTTCTCTTGATCAATTAAATTGTATGTGCCTACACTAGCAACTGTTTCTGCTAAAGCAACAGAGGCTCCTCCGTGTAAAAAACCCAATGGTTGATGCGTACTTTCATGTACTGGCATCGTCGCCACAACCTTTTCCTCAGTCATTTCTAATAATTCAATACCTAACGCTTCCATTAATGTTTTAGGCATATGGCTGTCCCCTTTCAAATTACCAAAAAATGCATAATAAAATCTATTTCTTTTCAAACTATTAGTAAATCTATAATACATGGAGGTATATTATATGAAGAAACTATTATATATCATGTTACTTTTTTTCTTCTTAATTGCTATTGTACCAAAAGAAACAATAAGAGCCCAAGCATCTAACATTACAATTGAAGTACATACTGCAACCCAAAAAGGTAAGAAGCCTTATTTTGAATATCAACTCAATTACCCGCAATTTCGTAACATTCCAGATAAGAAATTTCAAAAGAAAATGAATACGTATTATGAAAAAAGCATAAATGAGTTTAAACGGAGATTAGAAAAAGATGCAAAAACATATTATGAACAGGTCAAAGAAACTGATGCTCCGTTTCATCCATATGTTGCAAATGTTGACTACAAAATTGGATTCAATACATTCCCATTACTCAGTCTGTATGTAAACTATTATCAATACACAGGCGGTGCTCATGGCATGTATGAATGGAAAGCAAATACATTCGACATGCAGCAGAACAAACCGCTTCGCTTAGCAGATTTATTTCAAAAAGATAGTCAATATGAAAACATTATTAGGACCGAAATCGTTAGACAAATTGAGCAAAATAAGGAGAATTTCTTTCCAGACGCTGCTGAGAAAGTAATGAATGAAAAAAAGCTCAAATACGTTTTAGAACAAGACAATTTAATGATTTATTTCCCGTTGTACGAAATTGCACCATACGTCAGTGGCATTCCACAATTCCGTATTCCTTATACACTACTTCGTGAAGTGTTAGAGCCGAAATATCAAAATATTTTAATTGACAACGCCTAGACGGATTCAGTACTATAATGTTAACCTAACAACAACAGGAGGTTGACATTGTGAATAAACTTCGTGCATTAGACTTAGCTTTAGCCGCTATGTTTGTCGCACTTATGGCGATTGGTGCCAATATTACATCTTGGGCACCATTCCTACAAGTTGCAGGCGTTCCACTTTCTATGCAGCCATTCTTCGCTATTTTAGCTGGTCTTCTTCTCGGAAGCCGTCTTGGGGCCTTATCTATGATCGTTTATGCATTAGTTGGAATTGCCGGAGCACCTATATTTGCTGGATTTAAAGCTGGATTTAGTCAACTATTAAGTCCAACTGGCGGATTTATTATTGCTTTCATTATCGTTGCTTATGTAACAGGTAAGATTGTTGAACAAGTGAAGAAGCCAAAATTCGGGACATTTGCAACAGCTTCAGCTGTTGGAATCATCCTTACCTATGTCATCGGAACAACTTATATGTACTTAGCTATCAATAACTGGATGGGCGGTCACATTAGCTATGCAGCTGCCTGGAAAATTATGATGTGGTTTGCAGTAAAAGATGTTATCTTCACAATAATTGGTGCAGTCATTGCACCTCGTATATACTATGCGGTTCGCCGTTCTGCCTATCAAAATAGTCGCCTTGTTTCCTAAAGTGAAAATGCCCTTATTTTGTTACAAAAGGCAGGAATCGTGCTTGTCTTTCATACGAGCTAAAGAGGATATTCTCCTATTGGATAATATCCTCTTTTTCATGGCTATTACCAAGATATATATTTGATTTTTACATACAAATAAATTATGCTTGAAAAAGAATTAAATTAAAGTAAGGATTTGATTAGAAATGAGTAGAGAAGCATCTCAAGACAAGACAAAAAAATTTCTCATTGTAACACTATTTTTCACACTTGGGACAGCTTTAGGAAAACTACTTGGATTCGCAAAAGAAGTAACACTTGGAGCTTATTTCGGTACAAACTATGCTGTTGATGCATACGTTGTCGCTTTAAATATACCTACGATTGTTTTTACTGGTATTACAGGCGCTTTCGCCTTTTCTTTCATTCCTATCTTTATGGAGTTAAAGGGAAAAGATCCGGTTAAAGCATATCGATTCATGAATAATTTTTTAAACATTGTTCTACTTATTTTTTTCATTCCGCTTTTGCTCATTGAATTGCAGCCCCGTTTCTTCATTTCACTCTTTGCACACGGGCTTCCTGAGCAAACAGCTTTGTTATCAGCTCACTTAATACAAATTATTTTCCCGACCGTATTTTGTACATTCATGATCGATATTTTTAATGCTTATTTGAACAGTTTACATAAATTTCGTATTACAAGTATGCAATGGGTTGTATTAAACGGAATTACACTTATTATCTTTGTGGCCCTTGTACAATGGATTGGAATTTATGCACTTGCACTTGGTGTTATAGTCGGAAACATCGTACAAAATATACTCGTTTATATCGCTTCCAAGAGGGAAGGATATCGTTATCAATTTATAATCGATTGGAAAGACCCTTCTTTAAAAACGATGATTTCTTTGAGCATTCCTGCTTTTATTACAAGTACGTCTGTTCAAATTAATCTACTTGTTGATCGTACACTAGTCTCAGGATTAAATGAAGGATCTATTGCGGCGCTTAATTATTCCCAAAAGCTATACTTTATTCCGCTTGGGTTAATTGCTGCTCCTGTCTTAACAGTTATGTATCCTAAATTTGTTGAATACGTAAATCACTCAAACTGGAAAGACTTCGCAAAATTAATGGAAACAAATATAAAGGTGCTGTTATATTTATTTATTCCTGTCTTTATTTATTTCACCTTTTTTACAGAGGAAATTGTCAAAGTTATTTATAACTATGGGGCATTTGGGAAAGATTCTATTATGATGACAGCAACCGCGTTGCAATTTTATGCGTTAGCTGCCCTTATGCAGCCATTAAAAGACTTACTTGACCGTTTGCTTTTTTCTTTGAAGCTGAATCGATACATTATGTATGCATCGATTATTTCCATGATTATAAATGTTATATTATGTATTATACTTGTTAACCAGATTGGTTTAGCTGGTGCAGCTCTTTCCACTTCAATAGCATCGGCGAGCACTGTACTTATGCTATTATGGATGCTCCAAAAATTCATGAAAGAGAAAGAACAGGTGAACTTACGCTACGGTGGCTTTTTATTCAAATGTATTGTTGCATCTTTTGTAAGTTTGTATACTTCCAAACTGCTGCTTCATTTCTTACATGATACAAAGTTGCTTATCTTATTAGCAATAGCAATTGGTGCCATCGTTTACTTACTCGTCACTTACGCATTAAAGATAAAAGAGCTACAACAATTGCTATCGCTATTTTTAGGTAGAAGGAAGGATATAAATGAATAAAATTATGTACCTTTTAAATTATATCGGGGATGGAGGATCAGAAAAATACGTTCTAGATTTAATGGAATCTATTGGTCCAGAGCGCTGTATCCTTGTGTACTCTATCCCTGGTCCTTTCTTAAAAAAGTTTGAACAACTAAATGTACCGATGTACCGCATTGACATGCGTCATCCTTTTGATATACAGGCTGCCCTGCAATTAAAGAAGATTATAAAAAAAGAAAAAATCGATATTGTTCATGCACAATTTTTACGTGAAAACTATATTGCGATTTTAGCCAAACTATTAGGTGCTCCTATTCGGGTCATTTGGACATATCACGTAAATGTGCCGATGCCATTTCACCTAA
The DNA here is from genome assembly GCF_036963045.1 of Bacillus sp. JJ864. NCBI lineage: Bacteria > Bacillati > Bacillota > Bacilli > Caryophanales > Bacillaceae > Bacillus > Bacillus sp. JJ864. The sequence continues at coordinate 5,688 of NZ_JBALLY010000014.1, forward strand.
AGTGTAGCAATTCTTTCTTTACTCGCTATAATGATGCAATCATTTGCATCTCTCAATTTATGAAGCAGCAACTATGTCAAAAGGGCGTACCAGAAAAAAAGATACATGTTATTTATAATGGCGTTGCAGATCCATATACAGATGTCCCTCTTTCTCAGCGTGAGCCGAAAAAAATTGCTGTTATTGGGAGGCTAAGCAAAGAAAAAGGACAACCGTTCTTATTAACAAGTTTGCAAAAGCTAAAAGCCCTGCATCCATCTTTAGGGTGGCACTGCGATATTATCGGTGAAGGGCCATTAAAAACAGAGTTAACAACTATGATTCAAGAGCTATCACTAAGTGAGCATGTATCATTAAAAGGATTTCAAGACGATATTATAAAAGAGTATACAGAACATGATATTATTGTGATCCCGTCAGAAAATGAAGGATTATCCTATGTCGCTATTGAAGCAATTGCTATGAAAAAACCTGTGATTGCAACAAATGTCGGCGGCTTGCCAGAAGTAATTGTTCATAACCAGTCAGGGCTATTAATACCGTTTGGATCGGAAGAAACATTAGCTGCTTCCTTAGCACAATTATTACAAGATGAAAAATTATATCATTCCTTAGCAGAATGCGGACGCGAACATTACTTACAACACTTTACTTTCTCAAAAATGGTGAACGAAGTTACAACAATTTATCGCATACCATCATCATGTTAAAGGAGGATATATATGACACATTCAACTCGATTCTACTATATATGGGCGAGTATCTTCTTCATTATATTGGGATTACTATTTCCATCAACTTATACCGGGCTTTTCATTTCTTTCGTACTAGCATGTGCTGCTTTTCGAGATGAAAAGCTCGGTATTGCTTATTTATTACTATTTATCCCAATGCGCCCGTTTCTCGTTGCTTTTAACCCTGGGCTAAAGTTTATCGGTCTATTTATCATCATCGCTCTCTTAGTGCGTCTATTACGGCAATATCGAAATAATATTTCAAAGCTTTTTTCATTCCGATACTTTGAAATATTATACTTTCTTTTTTGCTTGTTAGGTGCGGGAATCGGTCTATTAAACGGCGTTTCATTCATTGCAATTGCTATGCAATTACACACATTGCTTCTATTTTATTTTGTATACTATATCGCGTCCCGCATCACCATTCATCATGAGGATATCGTGTTTTTTGCGAAAATTACTTTTATCGCTTCTGTCATTATGTCCGTGCAAGGTTTAATTGAAAAACTATCATTGCGCACTATGTTATTGCCGGAAGCTTGGAAAGCTCTTGTCCTCGCTCCGACAAATAAAATTCGGATATACGGCATGGCCGGCGGTCCAAATGAATTAGCACTATATTTGACGTTAGCTTTTCTCATTTCTTTATACGTTCTTCAACACGTATCCGAGAAAATGAAATATGTCACATATACAGGGCTTACGCTTATTGCCACAACATTATGGCTCACATATTCACGCGGTGCATTTCTGACAGTTATCGTCTTTATGCTTATCTATCTATGTATCCACCGAAAGATTCCAATTTGGAAATCATTTCTAGTCATCTCCCTTTTGTCATTCCTATGTGCAACATGCATTTCAAAAATGACAAACTATTTAGAGGGAGATCAGGTAGGCGTAAAACGATTTACAGAAGCATTATCAGAAGACACAGTTGAACTTAGTAAACAAGACGGACGCATTTACTACGTAAAAAAAGCAGTTGAAATCTTTCAAGATAAGCCGATTACTGGCTATGGACTAGGTACATTTGGGGATGCTGCTACGCAAACTTTTTCATCACCTATTTACGAAAAATATGAGATTACATGGAATTTTTATTCTGACAATCAATACATTCAAATACTTGCTGAGACGGGTATTATTGGCGTGCTCTTATGTGCGGGATTTACATTTGGATTCCTTTCTCTTCTTTGGAAATATAGGAGAAAAGCACCGTTTGCTCCTCTTACTTTATATTTAATAGTTGGAGCAATTATCGGAAGCGCATTTTATAACATATTAGAAAATGCTTCGTTTATGATGTATTTCTTTTTAACAGCCGGATATATACAGCATGCCACAAAAAAAAGCTACTGAGGGTTCAGTAGCTTTTTTCTTATACTATTTTTTTCGTAACGTTCTTACCTGTACAATCATAAACAATATCGTAAGGATGATGCTTATACCGGAAATCATCATTCCAAGTTTTAACCCTGGAGAATGGTAAGTAAGTACAACTTCATGATTACCAGCTTTCGCCTTCACTCCTAGCAACCCATCCACAACTGCTGTTGTAGTATGCTCTTTCCCGTCGATTGTAACTGACCAACCAGCATCATAAGGAATCGGGAATACAAATGTAGCTTCATCCTTTAATGCAATACTTCCTTTAACCATTTTTCCGTAGTTTTCAGTAACCTTCATACTACTTTTTTGTAATGCTTTTATTGTCTCATTAAATTTGTCTATGTCTAATCCATAGAACTGTAACCCTTTTAATGAAAAGATATCTTCCTGTTCAACCTTGATCTTCATTGTTGTAATCCCGTTTGTTGGGAAATATCCAAAATCAATCAAAGTTTTTTCAATATCTGGCGGTAAATAACATGGATACTGATCATTCACCATAATTTCTTTCCAATTTTCAATCCCTGTAGCTAATCCGTATAATTGAACCTCTTTTGGTATATTTACTCGAATCGTAATATATCCCGGTTTTTCCTTATTAACTCGTTCATATTTTCCTTCTTGCCCTGAAATAGCAGCCATATTTTCCAATGAAATCTTTGGATCTTCTAGCTTTTTAAATAGCGTTCCTTCTTTTATATTAATCAATTTTTCTTGGAAAACAAACGGATTTTCTTCATCTTTAGAAGGTATATGTTCGATTGGATAACCAAATGGAATCATATTGTTAACCTTAAACACATTAGCAAAGCCAAATTGATTTATTTTTTCATGTCCATATTTCGGTACGCTGCCGTCTTCAATTTTATACCCAATTTTTAAAATAGCATCCATGAGCAACGTGTCCCCATGGTTATTGGATACTAAAAGGTCTGGAGACGTTGAATAGCCCGTTAGCTTTAAAAAGCGATGAAATGATCCATTTGCCATCGAGTTAAATGTTTGGAAAGATGGATAATCATATTGTAAGGAATCATTTAGCGTTCGGGAATATTTAGTACTTACGCGATAACGTTCTGCATTGATTTCATTTACATATTGAATAGCGTGTTTCGCATCTTTGTTCAATTCATACTCATCACGCTTTGTATAAGCCATTTCTCTATGTAGTCCATAAATATATTTTCTTGTATTAAAACCTATGTCACATACTAAACAAAGAAGCAATAATCCTGTCGTTATTTTTGTTAATGATGGTTTCATCATACGAATATGCAATACGACAACAATAAATGTTATAAGGATAGCGTTTATGATCAGTATCTTATTATGAACTACTTCATAATGTTTCACTGACAATGCATACAATAAAATTAGGTGTATACCATAACTAATCCATAACGGCAATACATCTTTTCGACTTATATGTTGAAATACTCTCGCTGCCATAAAAACAGCTAACATCACAAAGACAAACGCAAAACGATTTGGATATGCATTTGGCCATTTATTTCCATGCCATGCTAAATTTAAAAATGGAATTGCAAAACTACAAATTAAAAACAGAAATACAAATATAGATAAGAATTTTTCTCGTTTATTAATTTCTTTATTAACAAAGAATAAAGGTAATAATACGAGTACTAATGTGGATGCATATACGTTCGGAGTACCAAATAAACTTGAATCATATCCACCAGATAATAGCTTCCAATAGAAAAGAAGTAAATCAAGTTTCCATTCTAATTTGAAGTCCGTTGAAGTGATACTATATGGGTTACTCTTTAATGCTTCAAAAGTTGGAAGAATAATCACCGCTCCTATTCCAGCGGCTAATCCCGTTCCTATGCAGAAAAGAAGAAAATGTTTTCCCCATGCTTTTATATCCCGAAACTCATATTGTGTAAAGAGTCGAATCATAAAATAAAGGAATGTAAAAATCCCAAACATAAAGGAAATATAAAAATTCGCGATAAACATAATTGCTAACGTAGCCGTAAAGAAAATAATCTTTTTATCTCGTAAAAGTTTTTCAACTCCCATTAAAACGACAGGTAGAAATACAATACCATCTAGCCACATTACATGAAATGAATAGGCCATAACAAAGCCTGATAATGCATAAGCGGTTGAAAACAATAACAACCCTTTATGCTGCTTTCCTATCACATAACGTAAAAACAAGCCGCATGTTACTCCTGCAAACCCTACTTTTAAAAGAGTAATAAGAAAAATAAATTCCGGAAGGTTTGCTTTATTAAAGAAGAAAAGAAGAATAGAAAACGGACTTGATAAATAGTAAGAAAATGTTCCAATAAAGTTAATTCCCCCGCCTAACTCCATTGTATATTGTAAACTCTTACCTTCTGTAAATACACTATGTAAATAAGAATAAAATTGAACATATTGCGTGCTTAAATCACTAATTAATACTGAATAGTTCCCAAACGGATACATACCAAATATAGCATAACTTAAAAGCAGTATCCCGAACGGAATGAAAAAGAACAGAATCCCATACAACCCTCTTAATTGTTTCATTATTTTATGCTCCCGTTTCATTTTTATTTTTGCATACTTGCTATTTTTTATATAAATGAACATATAAAAATCCTCTCCAAACAGGTTCTGCTACCCCTGCTTAGAAAGGATTCTCTTTCACATTACTTCCTCTTCTTTGGCACGATAAAACAAAGAACAATCGCTGCCAATAAGCTAATAACAGAAACGATGACCCCTACTACAAATCCAGGGGATGTATACTTCAATTCAATTGTATGTGTTCCTTTTGGTAGTTCTACGCCAAGAAATGCATCATTTAATTTCAGTACTTTCCCATCTTTTCCATCAACTGTTACTTTCCATCCTTTATCATATGGGATAGATAAGAAAAGGAGATTATCTTGTTTTACATCAATCTTTCCTTGAACACTGCGACCAGTATAGTTTGTTACGTTCAATGGTTGTTGTTTTAATTCATCTACACGTTTTTCAAATGTATCTATGTCGAGTCCATAGAACAACTGTTGATCTAATTCAACGGAATGACGTTTTACCTTCACTTCCACTTCTACTTTTTCATTTTCAAAAGAGCCTAGATCAAGGATACCATTGTTCCAATAATAAGATGGATAATCAGACACGTCGCTGTCTGGTCCTTCACCAATTGTTTTACCTAATGTTTTTCCATTTACGTAAACCTTTGTTACACCAGTTGGTTCTACACGTAATTTTGTATATAATTGTTGTTTTCCTTTAACGTCAAATACGTATTTAATGCTCGCTGTCTTATCATCTTGTTGTCTAACTAACTGGATTGTTTTTTGTTTTGTAAGAGCTGCTTTTTTCTTCTCAGCAGCAAGTTGCTTTTTACTTTTTTCTGCATCATCTGCTACTGCCAAGTTATTATATTGAACAGAAATTGGTTCAAGCGGCTTATAATAATTAACAGTTTGTCCATTTAACTTGCCCATTAGTTTATTTTGTGTTTCAAATGAGTTTGTATAGTTCGTTTTTTCAACTTTTAATTTCTCTTTTCCTTTTGTATCAAACTCATCTTTATTGACCATATATCCAAACGGAAGAGCATTTTTATTCTCATATATGGAAATATCTCCGACACTGTCGACTTTGTCAAAACCATATTTATTTAATGGACGATCCGAAATCATATACTTCATACCAAATAAGGCATCAGTTGAAACAATTCCTTTGCCATTTTGCAAAATTAATGCGTCCAAATAACCGTAACCTAAATCTTGCATATATAAATTCAAATGTCCATTCGCAACAGAATTGAAATGAGTAAGTCCTTTATACCCAAAGCGCATTGCGTCATTCCAAGTTCTTCCCATTGTCGTTTCCATGCGATATAGCCCTTTGTCTTTTTCAGCTACTTTTCGAATTGTTTCTTCATATCTCGGGTATGGAGCTGCATATTCTTGACGATTAATATAGCCATACTCATAACCCATTAACTTAATCATATATACTGTGTTAAGTGCAGCATCTAGTCCAACTACAGCTACTAATGTGAAAGATACCAATGCTTTGTTCTTTGTTAATCGAACTTTTGCATATAGTAACAGCGCATATACAACAACGAAAAAGATGTTTGCCATCATTTTATTGGATTGCATATAAGAAGGTGCTACTTTTCCAAGTAAAACAATCATAAATAGGTTAAAGAAAACGACCTTTTTCAATGCAGGTAATAATTCTTCTCCAAATACCATAAACGTTCGAACAGCCACATAAATAAGTAAGAATGACAATACAAACGAATAACGATACGGGAAATTTGTTGGTGGTTCAAAACCATGCCAAGCAATATTTAAAAATGGTATTTCAAAAGAAAGAACGATAAAGAGCATCACTGCCCCGTATACAATTTTTTCTTTTAATGAAATTTTCTTTGTTACAAAGAATAATGGAACAAGTAAGAGTGTTAATACACCAGCATACACGTTTGGCATTCCATTAACCGTTGTATCAGTAATTCCATTAAAGAAACGACTATAAAAATCAAATGGGTCGAAATTAAATGCTGTAGAAAATGGCAGTTTCGTACGCTCTGCAAAGTTGCTCTTTAAATCCATATACGTCGGCAGCGTAATAAATGCTGACATTCCTGCTGCTAAACCTGTTCCAAAGCAGAACCATACAAACTTTTGCATAAATTGCTTTACATTACGAACGTCATAAAGGACGCAAAAACGCGCCACAAAGTAAATAAATGTAAAGATCCCTACCATAATGGAAATATAAAAGTTTGTAATAAACGTAAGAGCTAAACTAAAAATAAACAATCCGTATTTTTTAGTCGTCAACAACTTCTCAATTCCAAGCATAATAAGTGGCAGTAAATAAATTGCATCCAACCACATCACGCAGAAGGAATACACTGTTACAAATGACATTAATCCATAAAAAGTTGAGAATAATGCGATTGTAATTTCACGACGCTTCATCATGTGACTTAAATAATGCGTCATTGTCACGCCAGATAATCCAACCTTTAATAATGTCATAACCATAATCGCTTCTGGAATATGAGCGCGATCAAAAAAGAGAATTAAAATAGAAAACGGGCTTGCTAAATAATAGGCAAATACGCCAAGAAAATTTAGTCCCATTCCGCCTTCCCAACTATAAAAAATGCTTTTCCCATTTTTCATAACATCATATAAATATGTGTAAAACTGTACATACTGTGTGTGCAAATCAGTAACAAGAATTGATTTTTCTCCAAATGGAGCTATTCCAAGCAGTATAAACATTACACCATAGATAGAAAACGGAAGGAAAAAAGCTAATGCATATAAAAATTTCTTTTTCTTAAACAAACCTAACAGCTGTTGCATTATACTCCTCCATATCATTCCTAGTTCGAAAATATATGTATAAAAAACAATAGCCGGCATAAAGCCAAGCTATTTGTTTTTTATGCATTTTGGCCTTGTTTCACTTCGACCTTCTTTTTAAAAATTATATATTTGCTTGCAAAATAGTTAACAACTACAACAATAACATTCGCGATAATTTTAGATACTAAATCATTGATACCTAACCACTCGACTAATGCAATCATGGAGAAGAGATCGATGAAGTACGATAAAACGCGAAATCCCATAAAATAGAAAAACTCTTTCATTGCATGGGCAAAGCCCTTTGGTTGGCTGTCAAATACGTACTTTTTATTTGTAATATATGCAAACAACACAGATACAATCCATGCGATTGTCATAGCAACTTTGTAATCCATTCCAGCTAAAGTTGCACAAACATAATACGTAACTATATTAACCAGCGTCGTTAAACCGCCAAAAAGCAAATAGTTAAAGATTTCCTTCGTTTTGTTATTCACGTTTTTAATCCCCTAACGATTTGATTTTACTTTATGATCTTCTACGCGATATAACTTTGCTGTCGGCTTTTCATCCAAATTTGTTACTTTATCATCATTATACTCATCTACAAAGTACAGTGGACGATTTTTCGTTTCATTAAAGATACGACCTAAATACTCCCCGATAATTCCAATTGAAATCAACTGTACTCCACCAAGGAATAAAATCGCTGTCATCATCGATGGATATCCGGTTACGGACTCACCATACATCATCGTTTTAATAATGATCCAAAGCATATAACAAAACGCGCCAAATGATACGGTGAATCCTAAGAAGGATGCAAGACGTAATGGAAACGTTGTAAAGGATGTAATTCCTTCAATTGCTAAATCCATTAGCTTAAAGTAGTTCCATTTCGTTTCACCAGCTGCGCGTGGATCACGATCGAATAAAATTTCTTTCTTATTGTATCCAATCCAACTGAACATTCCTTTTGTATAACGCTGTGTTTCACGAATTTTCTTTAATGCTTCCACGCAACGTCTATCCAACAAACGAAAATCTCCTGTATTTTCTTGAATTGGGATTCTTGTTGTTTTCTTTAATAGGCTATAGAATTTTCCAGCCGTCCATTTTTTCGCCCAAGATTCTCCTGCACGAGAACGTCTTTTTGCATAAATATCATCATAGCCTTGCTCCCAATATTGAATCATTTCTGGGATTAATTCTGGCGGGTCTTGTAAATCAGCATCAAGAATGATGACTGCATCTCCCATCGCATGATCCAATCCAGCGATCATCGCTGTCTCTTTTCCAAAGTTACGAGATAAGTCTACATAAGAAATGCGTTTATCGCGTACTCGGAACTCTTTAATCATATTTAATGTATTATCTTTACTTCCATCATTCACAAATAAAATCTCGAAGTTATAATTTGGCACCGACTCAATTACGCCCGTCAACCGGCTGTACAGCTGATCTAACACTTCTTCTTCATTGTATGCCGGTACTAAAATTGTAATGGTCTTCAAAGAAGGTACCCCTTTCTTTTTCAAATTTTCTCAGTAAAGAACAATTTATAAGCACAGATTAGACATAGTAAATTGGATGTTTCCCTTAGAATACCTCATTCTCCAATTCACTATGTCTAATCTTACACATCTATCAATAATTAATTTTTAACTGCTTGTTCTTGTACAAGTCTTTGCATAATTTGTAGTAAATCTTCTTTTAATTCGTCATGTTGCAGCGCCATTTCAATTGTTGTTTGAATAAAGCCAAGCTTTTCACCAACATCATAACGTTTTCCTTCAAAATCGTAAGCGAATACGCGTTGAATTTCATTTAGATTTTGAATTGCATCCGTTAATTGAATTTCACCGCCAGCACCGATATGTTGCTCTTCTAAGAAGCGGAAGATTTCAGGTGTTAAGATATAACGACCCATAATCGCTAAATTTGAAGGTGCTGTACCTTGTGCTGGTTTTTCAACAAATTGTTTTACTTGATAACGACGACCATCTTTTTCTAATGGATCAATAATACCGTAGCGATGTGTTTCATCTTCTGAAACTGTTTGCACACCAATTACAGATGATAATGTTTTTTCATACTCATCGATCAATTGTTTTAAGCAAGGTGTTTCTGCTTGCACAATATCGTCTCCAAGTAATACAGCAAACGGCTCATCACCAATGAATTTACGCGCACACCATACTGCATGTCCTAAACCTTTTGGTTCTTTTTGACGGATATAGTGAATATCAACCATTTTAGAAGAAGCTTGTACTCTTTCAAGCAACTCATACTTTTTCTTCTCTAATAAATTTTGTTCTAATTCAAAGGCATTATCAAAATGATCTTCAATCGAACGTTTTCCTTTACCTGTAACGATAATAATATCTTCAATACCCGCAGCTACTGCTTCTTCAACGATATATTGAATTGTTGGTTTATCAACAATCGGTAACATTTCCTTTGGCATTGCCTTCGTTGCTGGTAAAAAACGTGTTCCAAGACCAGCAGCAGGAATAATAGCTTTTCTTACTTTTTTCATGTTTACAACCTCTTTCTTTATGGTTTTACATGGCGAACATTTTTTATTTCCTATCAGTTAATTTATCCTACACAGGATAAATTTATTGTACAAAGCACACTTAATATAGAGAACATAAATATGAAGTACGTCGTCATATTAACTCTTGTATAGTATCTCTCTAGGAATCTTACACCCTTTTTGCTTTGTAATATTCCCTTGTTTTTTATGACAAAGTGACATTCCCTACAAATTTTACATGATTGTCTCTTCATTAGTCAAGGTTTCCTCAAACTTGTCATAGATTGATAACATAATAAACGAACGCTATGTCAACTGATTCTGCGAAAGAAATCCTTTATTTTAAGAAGCCATTTCCCATGAAACAGTTTGTTATGCGCAGTCCTTTTCCCATCATTTTCCTACGACAAAGAATTCCCAATACATGTACCTTTTACTTATTTATTAAATCTTTATGCAATAAAAAAAAAGGGATTTCTCCCTTTTTTTATTGTACTCGATTCATAATAGCTTTTTTAATCGCTTCAAGTTTCTCTTCACTATGTTGTAAGGAATCACCTTGCACACCGAAGTAAAACTTGATTTTCGGCTCTGTTCCAGATGGGCGTAGGCAGAACCAAGATCCATCTGCCAAATAATACTTTAATACATTTGATTTTGGTAATTTGATTTGTTCTGTCGCATTTTCTTCTACTTTTGTTCTAACGCTCGCTTTATAATCTTCAGCAATCGTTACTTCTAAGCCCGCAACTTCTGTCGGTCTATTTTCACGGAACGATGTCATCATATTTTGAATTTGTTCTGCTCCGTCTTTTCCTTTTAACGTTAAGGAAACAAGTCCTTCACGGAAGTATCCGTACTTTTCAAATACTTCAAGTAAACCATCATATAATGTTTTACCTTGCGCTTTATAATATGCAGCAACTTCACATGCAAATAATACAGATTGTACCGCATCTTTATCACGACAGAACGGACGAATTAAATAACCATAACTTTCTTCATAACCGAACTGGAACTCATATTCTCCGCTCGCTTCATATTGCTTAATTTTTTCACCGATAAATTTAAAGCCAGTTAACGTATCAATTGTATCAAGTCCGTAAGATTTTGCGATTGTACGTCCTAACTCTGATGTAACGATTGTTTTTAATACAACACCGTTTGCCGGTAAAATACCTTGTTCTTTCTTTTGTGATAATAAGTATTCTAGCATTAAAGCACCTGTTTGGTTTCCTGTTAACACTTGATACTCACCATCATGATTGCGAACTGCAACGCCAAGACGATCTGCATCTGGATCTGTTGCAATTAATACATCCGCATCAATTTCTTCACCGTATCGAATTGCCAATTCAAACGCAGCATGCTCTTCTGGATTTGGTGATTTTACTGTTGAAAAGTCTGGATCTGGCTGTTCTTGTTCTTTTACAACGGTTACATTTTTAAATCCAACTGCCTCTAATCCGCGGCGAGCTGGAATATTAGATGTTCCATGTAAAGGTGAGAAGACGATTTTTAAATCTTGTCCAATTTCCTTCACAAGCTCTTTATTAAGAATTACTGTTTTTAATTGTTCTAAATATGCATCGTCAACTTCTTGACCGATAATCTGTAGAAGACCGTTTTGTTTCAATTGCTCTACATCGTCAACCTCTACTGTCAATTCATTACTTACATTATTTACATAATGAATTAACTCATCCGCTTCTTTCGGAGGCAATTGTCCCCCATCATCTCCGTACACTTTATAACCATTATATTCCGGCGGGTTATGGCTTGCCGTAAGAACGATACCACTGTACGTATGTAAATAACGCACTGCAAAGGACAATTCTGGTGTTGGGCGCAGACTTTCAAATACGTATGTTTTAATACCGTGAGCACCTAATGTTGCTGCCACTTCCATCGCAAACTCTGGAGATTTATGACGAGAATCGTATGCAACAACAACGCCGCGTGCTTTTGCTTCTTCGCCTTGTTTTTCAATAAAACGAGCTAAACCTTCTGTTGCTTTACGAACAGTATACACATTCAAACGATTTGTGCCGGCACCTAGTTCTCCGCGCATACCACCTGTACCAAACTCTAAATTTTTATAAAAACTATCCTCAATTTTCTTTTCATCACTTTGCATTTCTTCTAGTTGCTGCTTTAGCTCTGCATCTAAATCTGCAAAGGAAATCCAGCGTTCATACTCTTTTTTCCATTCCATGTTGTTTTCTCCTCTCAATCAGCATAGTCTCATTATATGAAAAAAATTATGCTTCCCTCAATATTTTTTATTTTTTTACAACATTTAATTCCCTATTTATCGTAGAAAACCATTGGCGCATACCGAAAAAAGGATTGGCAAATGCCAACCCTTTCCTCACTTACTCTTCATTTCCAAATCTTTCAACAAACGTTGCCAATGTACGCACCATTGCTCCTGTTCCTCCGCTTGGACCTAAGTCATGTGCGCTACTTGTATCAGATGTTCCCGCGATGTCTAAATGCACCCAAGGTGTTTCTTCTGCAAATTCTCCAAGGAATACACCTGCCATAATTGCATGGCCCTCACGTCCTGGGGAGTTATTTAAATCTGCTAACTTACTATTTCGAACACGCTCTTTATCACGTTCGAAAATTGGTAATTGCCAAATTGTCTCATCTGTTTCCATCGATGCTTCTAACACTTGCTCATAAAATGCTTCGTTATTTGTCATAACACCTGTTGTATGAGTTCCTAAAGCTACAATAACACCACCTGTTAACGTCGCAACATCAACAAGATAATTCGCTCCAAGATTCTTCGCATACGTAATACCATCAGCTAACGCTAAGCGGCCTTCTGCGTCTGTATTTAACACTTCAATCGTTTTACCACTCATTGATGTAATCACATCATCTGGTTTAAATGCAGTGCCGCTTACCATATTATCTGTCGAAGGGATAACAGCCACTACGTTTTGTTCTGGGCGAAGTTCACCGATAATTTCCATTGCGCCAAGAACAGCTGCCGCACCGCCCATATCACCTTTCATACCAACCATGCTTTCACGTGGTTTTAGAGAATAACCACCTGTATCGTATGTAATCCCTTTCCCAACTAAGCCAATTACATCTGTCCACGCTTCTTTTCCTTTATATAAAAGAGCAATCATTTTTGGCGGCTCCGTAGAACCTTGGTTTACCGCAAGTAGGGCACCCATTCCAAGCTCTTCCATTTCCTCTTTCTCGAGAACTTTATAATCCATATCATACTTTTCGGCTAGTTCAACAGCATAATCTGCTAAAGCTGTTGCCGTCAACATGTTTGGCGGCATATTGATAAGCGTACGTGCAGAGTTTGTAGCACGTCCATGTACATAGCCAACTGTTAATGCAGCTTCAATTTCTTGCGTATCTTCCTCTGTAATCACAACAAAGCTATCTAATTGATGAGCTTCTTTTTTATCTGTTTTATATGTTAACAACTCATATGTACCAAGGAAATATGTTTCTGCAGCAATGTGCGCAACATCAATAGCGTCCAATTTTTCTGTAACAAATGAATCTAACATAAATGCAACATTTTTCATTTTCGCACTTTGCAATGTTTTCGCTAACTTTCCAAGTGCACCGCGCAGCGTTTCTGACGTATATTTTTCTTTTTTGCCAAGACCAACAAAATAATAACGCTTTACATCTGTTTTCCCTAAGCTATGTACTTTCGAAATAACTTTTTTCTTTGGAGAAATTTCCTTTTCATCTAGTAGCACTTGTAAATGTCCATCAAACGCTTCGTTTAATTCTTTTACAAAACTACTCATTACTTCATCTTCAAATAATGCAACAACTACTGCTTCATGACTTGCTAATTCTTTTTGTACTTGAAACATGTCAGCACCCCCTGTTTTTTCTCTTCCTATTATACCTTTATTTTCAGGAAAATGCGATAATTCAAACTTCTTCCATATATAAAATAAATGGCGGAAGCTTCGGCAAATCCTGAATTTGCTCATATGGAATTTGATTTATCTCTTTTGGTAACATTTCACGACACGTTTGAATGAATTGGACGACTTTTTCAACATTCAAGTTCCAATAAATTCGGCAATAGGGAGTTAAATACATTTCAGCTACTTCCATCATCATTCGTGCTCCTTTTATATTCCCGTAGCTATAATGATACTGTGCGACTGTCATTTGTAATAAACCTTTTAAAAACAAATTCCCTCGGTCTTCGAGCCACATTTCTTCTAATAAATCATGACACGTATAATAATCACCTTCATTATACCTTATAAAAAACTCATAATACGCTAAAGGATAATCTTTCATCACTTCTCTCCCTTTACTGCGTTTTTTCTCCTCCATTTCACTCTATCCCTCATTAACGGGCAGTAATACTCCCACCTCAAAA
>NZ_JBALLY010000014.1:20185-94463 GCF_036963045.1 Bacillus sp. JJ864
ATCAGTGGGGGATGAAGACCCCCCCACTGATTAAAGTTTCACTTTATGATAACAAACAAAAAAAAGTCTAGCGCTACAAGCGTCTAGACTATTGTTGTTTTAAATATTGTGCGCGAAACACTTGCATTGTTTCGTCTTCATTTAAAAGCACTAAATCTTGTTCTGTAAGTTTGCCATTTCCCGTTTTCACAACATAAACATTCACTTTTTTCTTTCCCCATTGATTATATACATCTCGCACGGTTTCATAATATAAATCAAGGCGATTCCCTTGAATTGCACCGCCTTTATCCGCCACAACACCGTAGCCATATCCAGGAACAAATAGAATTGTCCCAATCGGAAATACGCGAAGATCAGCTGCGATTGTTGAATATATATCCCGTTTTACTTTTACTCCGGAATATGTAATCCCGTACTCAGGATGTCCTTTTGTTTTTCCTGTCGACTCCCTACCAGCTGTATACCCTGTTGCAGTAACTTCCATCTGGCGATACTTTGACCAATCTTTTGCATTCTCTAAAGCACGAATAACTTCGGCACTTGGAATCGCCTGCTTATTTTGTTCGGCTGCGTGTACTACTTTCACTTCATTTTTCTTATACATATGAATCATTTCAGAAAAAGAGATTCCTGACATAGCTTGCCAAGTTACACACAATGCAGCTACAAATAAGCAAACCATTATCATGCGAATGCTATATCGTTTTATCATTTTCGTTTTCCACACTCCTTCATCGTTATTGTGCCCCAACCGATGAAGAAAATATTCATGAAAAAAACTCCTCAGAAAGGAGCTTCAAAACATTTGATATCCACGTTGCCGTAATGATTTGATTACAATACCAGATAGAGCAGCACCAACTAAGCCCGTTGATAAAATGAAAATGTCAGCCTGTCCAAGATGAAGAAAACTTGTTCCTAATGAAGAAAATGCTTCTTTCGGCTTTATAAAATAATCTAAGAAATCAACTTTATCAATAATAAATACACAAATAAGCGGATATACAACGATCATCACCCATGTTGCCCGTAAAATCATATTTAATAAAAAACCAATTCCAAAAAATAAAACTAAGAATAACATCATAGAAATTAACAAAACAGGTACGCTCATTATTTCCATCCCTTCTTATTTATTTTCTGTATTTCCTACAAAAACGTTATATGCTGTATAACCAAACTGATCTCCTGGATTTAACGTCCCATCCATTTGTAAAAGCGGAAATGGCATCGCTTCTAATAAATACTGTATTAATATAGAAGCAGTTTCATCATGTATGATATCTATTGGAAATAAAAATGCTCCTTCAGACAATTCTCGCTCCTGAATAACAATCTCTTCTCCTTTTGGCTCTAAAAGAAAAATAATCATATTATCACTAATCTCACCCTGTATTACACCTGATCGCACACTTACAATTCCGTTCACACTCGTAGCAATTCCTGTTTCTTCTAACACTTCACGCTGCACTGCTTGATCGATTGTTTCGCCTTCATTGACAAAACCAGCAGGCAATGACCATTTTCCTTTTAATCCGCCATATTTTTTCTTAACGACAAGCCATCTTCCATCTGACGTTACGACAAGACCACTTACTGCTAACCACACCTTTCCGCGTTTACTCATTACTAGAAACTCCTTCCGATCAAACGAACAGAATATTCATTCTTTTCTTTCATTATACTATAAAGATTTAAAAAGGAGAACGCGTCCCATTTTTAAAAAGAACTTTACAAACCTCTGAATATTCAGTAAAATCAAAAACAAAAAAACAGAAATAGCTATAATAGCCATTTCTGCTTTGAATTACAAATTAAAATAGTTTTAATTTACCTTTTTTAAGAACTAATAAAGGTCCGCCAAGTATGAATAAGTAACGGTTGTCGATTACTTTCTTCATGAATGAAGCTTTCCATCCAGTTAATTTTTTTCCCATTACAACGCCCATTGCATCGTCATGGCCTAATGAACATACAGAACCTTTGTTATCGAATACAAACTTCTGCATTTCGCCTTTACCACGAACAAGAACAGCTAAGTTATGCGCAATGCTGTAACCTTGTTGAATTGCAATTTGTGCTGTTGGTGGGTATGGACGGTTAATTTCTTCGTTAATAATTAACGCTGCATCACCAACCATGAATACTTCTTCATGACCTGGAGCGTGCATGTACTCATCCACTTTTACACGACCACGCATTGCTTCAAAACCAGACTCTTCTACAATACCGTTACCGCGTACACCTGCAGCCCAAACTACAGTTGCAGATTTCAATAACTCTACATCGTCGCCGTTTGCAACAATAATACCTTCTTCAGTTGCTTCTTTAATCGCTGTACCGATGCGGAATTCTACACCTTTTTTCTCTAATTGTTTTACAGCATACTCAACTAGCTCTGGGTCGAAACCAGGAAGTGCTGTTGGAGCAGCTTCAACACAAATGATACGCGCTTTTTCGCGAGGAACATCATACTCTTTGCAAAGTTCAGGAATACGGTTTGCAAGCTCACCTACATACTCGATACCTGTAAATCCAGCACCACCGACAATGATTGTAACTAACTCATCGCGTTTTTCTGAAGCATATAGAGAGAACATGTACTCCATATGATCACGAATTTGACGAGTTGCATTAATGTTAGCGATTGAGAATGCATGCTCTTTTAATCCTTTAATTCCAAATGTCTCAGACTCGAAACCAAGACCGATTACTAAGTAATCATACTCTAGCTCGCCATTTTTTAAGATAACGCGCTTTTCAGCTGCTTTAATTTCCACAACTGTGTCTTGTACGAAGTTTACTTTGTTTGTGTCGATTACATCTTTAATGTCTAAACGAACTTTGTCGTGATGCAACGTACCAGCTGCACTTTCATGTAACCAAGTTGCTTGATAATGATAGCTGTTGTTATTTACTAATGTGATTTCAGCTTCACTTACAGATAATGTTTTTTGCAGACGAACAGTAGTAATCATCCCGCCATAACCTGCGCCTAGAACTACGATTTTTGGCTTCTTCAACTTAATCACACTCCTCTTCTTTATATAGATAGTTAAAAATAATAAAAATAGTGCTAAAACAAATTAAATGTTAAGAATGTAAAATTCCTCACATTCTTAACAAAACCAATAACAAGTTTGAAAAACGTTACGAAATTTGTCACAAAAAATTAATATTTTCACTTTCCTATATTAGTCGTTTTCTCTTTACTTTTCAAGCACTTGTGAAATTATCAATATTTTAAAATAACGTATTCTTTTTAAGTTTTTCGACATTTGCTTATTTGCGAAGCAAATACAGCTTTTTACTGGATTCCTTTGCTTTCTCTTATGCCGTATATATACTGAAATACCAACAAAAATACACATAATTACCAAACATTACATCCTTTACTTGTTGGCGAGTTTCTTCTATATATAATAAATCTATACAAAGTGCATACACAATTCAGTCGTTTTCTACGGTATTTTTTCATAAAATATGATATCATTTGTCTTGAGTGCGCTTGCACTCCGCTCATGGAAGTTTCGTATAACATACATACGAGTGTATATAGGAGAAGCACGAAAAATTTCCTAATCATAGGGGGAGTAAACAGTGACAGAAAATCAAAAGGTATACGACATCACTATTATTGGTGGAGGCCCAACTGGATTATTCACAGCTTTTTATGGCGGTATGAGACAAGCAAGCGTAAAAATTATTGAAAGCTTGCCACAACTCGGCGGTCAATTATCCGCATTGTATCCTGAAAAGTACATATATGATATCGCAGGTTTTCCAAAAATTCGTGCACAAGAACTTATTAATAATTTAAAAGAACAAATGAACAAGTTCGAACCAACCATTTGCTTAGAAGAAGCTGTTCAAACATTAGAAAAACAAGAAGATGGCGTGTTCAAACTTGTAACAAATAAAGAAACACACTATTCTAAGTCCGTCATCATTACAGCTGGAAACGGCGCGTTCCAGCCACGTCGTTTGGAATTAGAAGGAACAGAAAAATTCGAAAAAACTAACTTACACTATTTCGTTGATGATATGAATAAATTTGCCGGCAAACGCGTTGTCGTCTTTGGCGGCGGAGATTCTGCAGTAGACTGGACAATGATGTTAGAGCCAATCGCAGAAGAAGTTACAATCATTCACCGCCGTGATAAATTCCGCGCACATGAGCATAGCGTTGAAACGTTAATGAACTCGCGCGCGCAAGTGAAAACACCATACGTTCCAATTGAACTGATCGGTGAAGAGAAAATTAAACAAGTTGTCCTTCAACATGTGAAAACAGAGGAAAAAGTTGTCATTGATGTCGATGATGTCATCGTCAACTATGGATTCGTCTCTTCCCTCGGTCCCATTAAAGACTGGGGCTTAGATATCCAAAAGAACAGCATCGTTGTAAATTCCAAAATGGAAACAAACATCCCTGGTATTTACGCAGCTGGTGATATTTGCACATATGAAGGAAAAGTAAAACTAATTGCATGTGGATTTGGCGAAGCACCAACAGCAGTAAACAACGCAAAAGCGTACTTCGATCCAAACGCAAAGCTGCAACCAATGCATAGCTCTAGCATGTTTTAATAGGAAGAGACTGATCAAAAAGGCACATCGGTGCCTTTTTGAAATCAGTCTCTTTTTTTACGTGCCCAGCAATATATCGGGGAAGTGGTGCATTTATCGGCGGTTCGACACAATATAAAGTGAAACTTCCATCAGTGACGCTTTTCCCACTGATGGAAGGCCCGCCCAATCGGGCTTTTACGGGCAGTCTTCTTCTCCGTGCTTCCCCAGTCTTTACTGCCCGTTAATGCGGGGTAAAGACCCTTCGACGATGTTCGATATGTAATTCCACTATCCTCCCCTGTATAATTATGGTACAATAAACAAGAACGCTTGTTCCTATTCAAAAAAAGAGAGGATGACACAATGATGCAACCTAAAATCGTAAAAAAAGAAGCTTTTCAAGCCATTGGTATCTCTATTACTACAAACAATGAACTGGAAATGTCGAGCGCCGGAAAAATCCCTCACCTATGGAGTCAATACTTCCAAGAACAAATTAGCAACCACATTCCAAATAAGACTACACAAACAGAAACGCTCGCACTATATTCCAACTATGAATCCGATGAAACTGGTTTCTATACGTATACAATTGGTGTTCCTGTTTCCACTGTCATTGATACACCAGAAAACATGACATCATTCACGATCCCAGCTACTACATACGCCGTATTCACAACGCGCCGAGGGCCGCTATCCGAAATCATCGTAGAAGCATGGCAAGAGATTTGGAACTGGTCAAAAGAAAATAAACGCGCGTTCACAACAGACTTTGAACTGTATGATGAACGAGCTTTCGATCCAAATGACGCCCAAGTTGATATTTATATTGCACTAGCTTAATACGTTAAAAAGACACAGCAGCTGCTGTGTCTTTTTTCATACTTATTCCTTGTTATACCGTTATATACAATTTTTAATCAATATATGAATATAACACTGAATCTCAAAAAAAGCCTTACATTACATATCGTCAAATCTTACAAAACTGTTATGTTGCTGTAAGATTCGGCGATAGTAAGTCCAAGCGTTCTCCTGCATAATAAACGTATAACAACAAACAAAAACAAAAACATTTATGAGGTGATACATATGAATGGAAATAAAATTTTATCTGCGCTTTCGTACTTTAGTATTCTCTTTGCCCCTATCTTGTTCCCAATCATTGTTTGGATCGTAGGCGATTATGAAACAAGAAGTCATGCTAAACGTGCCCTTTGGACACATATTATCCCGAGCATCGCTACCTTTATCGGACTTGCAGTATTAGGAATTATGGATGTTGGCTTTAATCAGCCTGAGAAGACACTTGCGATTGGCTCAGTAATTGTAGTATGCATTTGCGCCCTAATTAGCCTATACTACTTTATTTGGAATATGGTAAAAGGAATTAAAATCCTTAAAGGATAACTTCTTCCAATAAGAATGGATTCCCCCAGCTAAAAACACAACCACCAATATCTCACATAAGAGACGTTTGGTGGTTTTTCCTTTTTCAACATGAAAAATCCGCTGGGCAAATCCCACTTTTTTGAATACAATAAAAAAGTATCTGTATAGAAAGATTAGAAACTGTTAACAAAGATAAAAAGACATATGACAGAAAGGGATTCATATGGAGGAATTACAGAAAAGTAAACCAGCCCTGGCAGAAACGGAAATGCCTTTATTAAAAAATACAAACTTCCTATTTCTTTGGGCAGCCACTCTATTTTCAAGCTTTTCCTTAGCATTTTTTACGTTTTCTCAAACGTGGTACATAGCAAAAACATTAAATTTAGAAGCATCACTCGGCGTTGTCTTTGTCGCTCTTAGTGTTCCCCGCCTCATCTTCATGATTATCGGCGGAGCTGTTGCAGACAAATTCCCGAAAAAGAATATCATGTTTTATTCTAATATCGTTCGAGCACTTATTGTGACGATTATTCTTATTTGGTTTATTGTTGGTCACGTCACACTATACACATTTGCTTTATTTGCACTTTTCTTCGGCTTAGCCGATGCTTTTTTCTGGTCCGCTGATGGGTCTATCTTACCTGAGCTCGTAGCGAAGCATCGTCTTACACAAGCAAATTCACTTACACAAATGACGAACCAAGCATCAGTTATCCTCGGCCCTGTCCTTGGCGGGATACTGATTAAATTTAGTAATTACGAAACAATCTTTACAATAACCATTCTATTATTAATAGTCGCAGCCCTATTGATTCAAAAGGTGCATTTAAACGTAGGACAAGAAGAAAAACAAGCAAATAAAGGCATGTTCACTTCTATTAAAGAAGGCATTCTTTATGTAAAAGAATCTTCTTTTTTATCAACGTTTCTTATTTGTAGTGCCTTTTTAAATTTGTTTTTAATCGGGCCCATGCAAGTTGGTTTTCCGTTGTTTATTAAAAATGTACTGCACGGCGACTCTTTACAATTTAGTTATTTAGAAGCAGCGGTTGGCGGCGGAATGGCCATTGGCGCTGTTATCGTTGGACTGCGAAATATTAATCGCCGCCGCGGATTATTTTGCATTATTATGATGCTGCTGTCAGGTGTTTTCTTCTTGTCTATTAATTTCAGTACAACACTTTGGCAAGCGCTTCTTTCCGGCTGTTTTTACGGCATTACAATCGCAATGGCAATTGTGCCGCTAATGGCCATGATTCAATCAACTGTAAAAGAAGAAATGATGGGCCGCGTTATGAGCTTGCTTATGCTATCATCGATGGGCTTTATCCCTGTTTCTTATGCAGTTACATCACTTGCCTTAGCAGCTGGAATACCGATTGTTACAGTTATGAAAAGCGGTGCCATTGCGGTTATTGTCTTTGTACTCTTTATCGCAATCCGCGTTCCAACTGTACGGAAATTTGATTAAAAGAAAGGAGTTATGCGTCAAACGCATGACTCTTTTCTTTTTCACTTTCAAATGGATTATACAAAACAATCCCGCTGTTCCTCCTCGCTGCCGCTCCCCACTCTAGTGCGACATCTAGAAATAACGACTGCATCGTACTATACAAGAGCGCCCCAAAGTCTTTACGAATCTCACCGCATATCTCCCTAACAAACGAACCACAAGAAAATCTGTTTTGTTAATCTGAGATTGATACTGCGTCAAAATTTTCTGCTGGTATGTATTAAACTCTTCCTTATTTTGAAATTCACTATGTTCCTTCATTAATAAATACAATTTACTCATATTCATCACCCCATTTATAAATAAAAGTAAATATATAAAATTGGCGGGAAAATTTATTGTATGATGGAAATAAATTCTTCCAAATGAGGTGAAAACATGATCGTAATCAGTGCATGTTTAGCTGGCATTGCTTGCCGTTATGATGGAAATGATAATCTCGTTACAAAGATTCAAGAACTACTCGAAAAGGAAAAAACAATTCTTATTTGCCCTGAAGTGTTAGGCGGATTGCCGACGCCTCGTATGCCTGCTGAAATTATCGGAGGCAACGGAGATGATGTGCTAGACGGAAGAGCCAAGGTTATAGATTGTAGCGGAAATGACGTGACAGACATCTTTATTGCAGGTGCTTACAAAGCATTAGAGCAAATAAAAGATCTAAACCCTGAGTATATTATCCTAAAAGAACGCAGTCCGTCATGCGGAAGTTCTGTCATTTACACAGGTGAATTTAATGGACAAAAACATGATGGTTACGGCGTTACTACCGCATTATTTAGACGACATGGTTTTATTGTTATTTCAGAAGAGGATTTTGTAACACGATAAAGTGAAACTTCCATCAGTGGGGAGTTTTTTCATCCCCACTGATGGTTAGTTGAACCAATCGGGCTTTTACGGGCAGTTTTCTTCTCCGTGCTTCTCGAGCCCTTACTGCCCGTTAATGCGGGATAAAGTGAAACTTCTATTGTAAAAAAAACAATTAAAAAGAAGCTAACCAACTACTGCGTATAATTGGTTAGCTTCTTTTCGTTTTCGGACATGAATTCATATTAACTTTCCGACAGATAAGTCGCTTCTATGCAGTAAGTACAACATGCCCTGCACTTTCCCCTTTGTTTGAAACCTCACACACAGTAGGAAACCGCTTCCATTTACAACCAGACGCTTCTGTCAGTTAACTTGTATATAGCTCATTACGAGGCTGACTTTTTCACCCCATAACGCTGTTCAATACGTTGTTCAATTTTTTCCATCTCTTGTTTATCATTTAGTATTTTTTGTTTATTCTCCTGTACCAATTCTTTGAAAGATTTATTAAGTAATTTACAATGCCTTTTCACCTTCATCATTCCTCCTTATTTTCTATGAAATCAAGACTTAGAATGAAAAATAATCATATAAAACTTTTCGCTTTTTGTAAAAACTTGTCTTTATTTGTCGAAAAATTCTTCTTAATTAGATGATACTATAACTTTTGCATTTTCAAAAGAAATTTTTTGAACATTTTGTGAAATCGATAAATCATACCATATAAGTTGCTGCTACACCGAAGAGGAGATGACCGTTTCTATGTATACAAAAAAGAGCGTCCAGCCTTAGACACTCTTTTTCGTTAGCAAGGTATGATGATAGAAAAACATGTTCCTTTTCCTTTTGCACTCTCTATTTCTATATCTCCATTTAGCTCTCTAATAATGCTGTATGCAACCATAGTGCCAAGTCCAGTCCCTTTTTCTTTTGTTGAATAAAATGGCGTGGCAATTCGCTTTATTTCTTTTTGAGACATTCCAATTCCCGAATCAATAATATCAATTACAATATGACTTTTGATTTTTTGTGCATGAATTTGTATCACTCCACCATCTGCCATAGCTTCAATTCCGTTTTGTAAAATGTTAGTGAAGCACTGTTTTAATTTTTCAGGATTCGCATTTATATACAAACACTCTGGGATATCTTTCTGTATTTCAACGTTGTATGAAAATGCTAGCGGAGAAATCGTATTTGTTACCTCCCGAAATATACACTTTATATTTAGTCGTTCTTTTATTGTATTTTGTGGTTTTGTTAGAGATAAATAATCATTGATAATCAATTGTACTTTTTCTAATTCCATTAACATAATTTTCAAGTATTCATCTTGTGATGTTTTTGACAGTTCATTTTCACGGAATAATTGCGTGAATCCATATACAGTCGTCAGTGGATTATGAACTTCATGTGCAATCGATGCAGCTAATTCACTAGCTGTATAAAATTTTTCAGCTCTTTGAATTTTTTCTTTCATTTTAAACTTCTCAATCATTCCCTCTACTAAATAAATAGATAATAATCCTGTGAAGGCGTTGACCAGTACATAATTAATCAAAAATCCAATAAAAACAGCTTCAATTTTACCGTATATTTCAATTTGATTCATTAGCGCAGAGATAGAAAAAAAACTCGTACAAATCAAAAGCAATAGTGTGTGAAACAATATTTTTTTTCTTCTAAAATAAATAGGGAGAAAATAACGTAATATTGTCGTAACAGCTGTAGTTATAGTATATATAATAAGTGATGAAAAAAAGCCGTTCCCACCTAAGTAAAATCGATATCCAATATATACAATACTTATACAAATAATGCTTCTTGCATTTCCATATAGAAGCACTAAAAGAATAGGAATAAACCGCAAGTCATAAATATACCCATCATGTAAATGAATAGGAAATGTCATACAAAGAACAATTGCAATCGATGAAAAAAAAGAAATCAATATATTATTACGTGGTTTTTTTTCTGTCTTATCTAACCAAAATACTTGATAACTAAGGATACAAATGATAATAATAAATGCATTTAATAGTAGTGTAGAAATTCCCATATTCTATGCCTCCCTAATTTTTTGTAAGGGGGATGATACACTCTTCCTTGAAAACGCTCTTAATTTTATATTACGTTTTTTTGATTTATTAGTTCATTATGTTTTTCGGTTTTAGAAATAATAGATAGGTATACGTGCTTTTTATTGTATATTGTAATTAAATGTAGAGACATACAAGAAAGAGGAAATGGGAAAAAGCCACCTGATTATTTTTCCGAAAATTCTGTTAATTCAAAGAGGAAAACCATCTTCTCTTATATAGGATATCATGAAAATGAGCAAATAACAACAAAAAAGCTCGAATTTCTACCTTTTCCGACATTTTCTAACAAAATAAAAACCCCCTTAACGAGTGAACTTAGTCATTCATCGTCAAGAAGGTTAGTATGATTAATCGTTATAGATACACACTACGCAAATGTTATCTAGCGTTAACATTCCTCAGGCTTACCAGCATTCGTCGCTGTGCGGAAAGATGACCCGCAGCCACATGATGCGATCGCGTTTGGATTTTCGATTGTAAATCCGCCGCCAAGCATCGATTGCTTATAATCGATTTTTACTCCTTTTACAATTGGAGCACTTTCTTTATCAATAACAAATTCAACACCGAAAAATTCAAGAACTGTGTCGTCTTCATTTGGTTCTCTTTCAAATCCTAAGCCGTAAGAAAGACCACTACATCCACCGCCGTGTACAGCAAGGCGAACGTATTTTTCTCCTTCTTCGGCATCTTTTAACATGTCTTTAATTTGATATGCAGCTTGTTCTGTTACAGTAATCATAGAATCCACCATCCTTTCTTCTCTCGTTCTATTATACATCTTTACTCTTCAATCTTATAATAATATACACCGCTGCAAGTGACTTCTGCTGGACCATTCATGAGAACTGTTCCTTCTTCTGTCCATGTAATCATTAAATCTCCGCCTGCTAAATGAACCGTGATTTCTTGGCCTCGCTTCATCTTTCCATTTAAGATTGCAGCTACAACTGCAGCACATGCTCCTGTTCCGCATGCTTGTGTAATGCCAGAACCGCGTTCCCATACAAGAAAATGCATTTCACGATCATTCAATACTTCAATAAATTCGACATTTACGCTTTCTGGAAACATCTCATGTGTTTCTAATACAGGTCCTAATGTTGTAAGCGGTGCTTCTTCAATATTTTCTACAAAAATAACAGCATGCGGATTTCCCATTGAGACAGTCGTAAATGTATAACGGTGGTTACTATAAAGGAAATCTTCACGAATAAATGGCGTTTCCCCTTCACCTAACATTGGTAAATCAACGCGTTTTAACCGAGGTGCCCCCATATCTATTGTAGCTGAAGTTACAATTCCATCTTCAACTTTTACTTCTGCTGTAACGATCCCTGCTAACGTTTCAATTGTGAAAACAGTCTCTTCTACTAGTTTATGCTCATATGCGTACTTTGCAACGCAGCGCAGTCCATTCCCGCAGCTTTTTCCTTCTGAACCGTCTTTATTAAAAATACGCATTTTCACAGGAGCAACGTCAGAGAGGCAAATTAAAATCATTCCATCGGAACCAATTCCAGTATTCACATCTGATACTTTTTCAGCAACTTGTGCAAGATGTTCTTCTGCAATTTGTTCTTCAAACATATTTACATAAATGTAGTTATTCCCAAGTCCGTGCATTTTTGTGAAAGAAAATTGTGCCATGTGATTTCACTCCAAAATTTTTGATTGTTATAAGTATAAAATGAGCGCTTTTTGAAAACAATAAGAATGTCCCCCGTTTCTCATATTCAACGACAATTTTGGCGTAACAATGTCGTGCTTACACATATGGTGTAAGAAAAAAGCCCTTCAACCAAAGGGCTTTCTTTTTTTGTATCTCCTAACTTGTTAACCTGTTCTTTCGAAGTAATTTTTATACGTTCAACCGAAAAAGACGCTGCCTCATTGCAACGCCCTAAAACATCGGATTTTCATCTAAATAATCATATACATTTTTCACAAGTTCATCCGATGTTTCCCCTTTTACTACTTCACCGTTCACAAGTGCATATGGCCCTTCAAAACAAACGCCACAATATCCAAGACACCCATACTCAATCACATCTAAATTTGGATCTTTCTCTAATTGTTCACGTGCCTTTTGTGCACCATTTGCAAGGTTGCCAACACAAAACTCAATCAATGGTTTAATCAACCTTAATCCCTCCTGTATCTATTTCAAAGCTTGTCTTATAACAGTAAGCCTAAGATGTTTGTCTAAAATCGCTTTCACTTTCTTATTAT
The DNA here is from genome assembly GCF_036963045.1 of Bacillus sp. JJ864. NCBI lineage: Bacteria > Bacillati > Bacillota > Bacilli > Caryophanales > Bacillaceae > Bacillus > Bacillus sp. JJ864. The sequence continues at coordinate 32,816 of NZ_JBALLY010000014.1, forward strand.
TGTACAACAGAGTATGCATTCACGCATTGTTATTTGCTTCTAAATTCGATATAATTTGAATAAGTAAAGTCAAAATATTTTTGTAATATAAAAATTTCTATGATTAGGGGATATTTCAACAGAAAAGGGGTAATCCATCATGAAGCACCTCGTAATACTTGGTGGCGGCTACGGTGGAATGAGAGTTTTACAACGTCTTCTTCCGAGCAACCAACTTCCAGATGATGTTCAAGTAACATTGATCGACAAGGTACCGTATCACTGTTTTAAAACAGAATACTACGCATTAGTAGCAGGAACGATTTCTGAAACGCATATTCGCATTCCATTTCCAGAGCATCCACGACTAAATATTCAATATGGCACGATAACCAACGTTGATCTAGAAAACAAAGCTGTTCATCTTGAGGGCGGTGAAGTTGTCAATTATGATGACTTAATTATCGGACTTGGTTGTGAAGATAACTATCACAACGTTCCAGGAGCGAAGGAAAATACGTATAGCCTTCAATCCATTGAGCAAGTTCGTCAAACATATCAACAACTAAATGGTTTAGAACCACATGCAACAGTTGCTGTTGTAGGAGCTGGACTAAGCGGCGTTGAAGTAGCAAGTGAGCTTCGCGAAAGCCGTCCAGACTTAAACATTTATTTATTTGACCGAAAAGATCGCATTCTTTTCCCATTCCCAGAGAAATTAAGTAGATACGTAGAAGAGTGGTTTTTGAAACATAATGTTACAATTGTTCGCAACTCGAACATTACAAAAGTAGAACCAAATATTGTGTATAACCACGATGAACCACTTGAATGTGACGCAATTGTATGGACAGCTGGCATTCAAGCGAGTGAAGTCGTTCGTAATCTCCCTGTCGAGCATGATAATAGCGGGCGGGTTGTATTAACAAATTATCATAATATTCCAGATTACGAGAATGTATATGTGCTAGGTGACTGTGCTGCGCTGCCACACGCACCATCTGCACAGCTTGCAGAAGGTCAAGGCGAACAAATTGTCCAAATATTATTAAAACGTTGGAACAATGAGGCATTACCAGAAGAGCTACCTGTTATTAAACTAAAAGGTGTTCTCGGCTCTCTTGGTAAAAAACACGGCTTCGGTTTACTTGCAAATCAGCCGTTAATGGGCCGCGTACCTCGTCTTTTAAAATCAGGCATTCTTTGGATGTATAAGCATCATAATGGTTAACGAAGGGAGCTGTCCCATAAGTCGAACTTTTGACTATGTGACACTCCTTTTTATTTTTACATTTTGGAGGTACTTCCCCTTTTGGGATGGCCCCTTTTTCTATAATGAATAAGAATCAAGTATCATCATTCCTATCCTTCACGTCCTTGAAGAACGGCAATCCTTACCTAAAAACGTTGAAATAACATTCCTCTTATCATCAATGCATACTTAATAAAACAGCAATTCCATTCAACGATATACTAAAAATCATTGAATTAATATATATATCTATATAGAATTAAAAGGTGATTCATCTAAATTAAGGAACTTATATAAATCCATTTTAATTTTTCGACATATAAGTCGTGGCTATGCAGAATACAACATGACTTGTACTCGCTTGCTCCCTGTGTTTTAAAACCTCGCATGTGGCAGGAAAAGGCCTTGACCGCTTCTAGGCATGGCCAAATGCTCTTGTCCTCCCTAAATTTTTTTAACTTGGATATATATAACTTAAAACTACTCACCTATAAATCTTTATAAAAAAACTACCTTAGGAGGTACATCTTATGACTATACTTTGGCGCTCTGAAAAAAAAACAAGCTCATGGCTTAAACAAGCTGAACGATTGCACATAGAAATCAATGTGAATAATCCTGATATTTTATCAAAAGTACAAATGATCCGTTTAAACAAATCCGATTTGCAAATGATAAAATGTATTCAGCCCCTTATCGAACAAAATATAGAAATGCTTGTCGATGATTTTTATAATAGTATTCTAGAAATAAATGAATTGAAAGAGATTACTCAAAAATATAGCAGTGTAGATAAATTGAGAAACACATTAAAGGTCCATTTAGTTGAACTGTTTAATGGCAAAATTGATAATCACTTCCTAGAAAAGCGGCTTAGAGTCGCAAAAATCCACTATCACATTGGTCTAAAGCCCGCCTGGTATATGGGGGCTTTTCAAAACTTACAAAATTCACTTATCAATATAATCTCAAATACAATAAGTACAAAAGAAGAAGTAACAACTTTTATAACAGCCATCACTAAAATATTAAGTTTGGAGCAACAAATCGTTTTAGAAGCATATGAAGATGAAAATCTTAAACAAAGAAATGAGCAATATGAAAATGCCAAAACTGAAATAAAAGGGAAAATTTTAAAAACAAGTTTAGAATTAGTTTCTCTTGCTGAAGAGACAAACACATCTGTAGAAAGATTAATTGAAAATAGCAATACAGTAAATCAAATGGTGATTAAGAGTAATGAAGACTCTACAATAGCTCAAACGTTTACAAAAGAGGGACAACAGAAAATTAATGACCTAGTACAAAATATACAAGGCATTTCCACAAATATTGAAAGCATGAATCATTCTGTGACAAAGTTATCTGAAGCTTCCTCTCAAATTACCACCGTTGTAAAAATCGTCCAAAACATTGCAGATCAGACCAATTTATTAGCTTTGAACTCAGCTATTGAAGCCGCAAGAGCCGGGGAACATGGTAAAGGATTTTCGATAGTGTCAGAGGAAGTTAGAAAGCTTGCAGAAGAAACAAAGAATTCAGTTGGAAAAATTCAAAATTTAATCCATTCCTCCAATGAGTATACGCAGCATGTAATAGAGACGCTGAAACAAGTAAATAAAACAGTCCTTATAGGAAATGAAACGTCTTCTCAAGCCCACGAGTCATTTAAAAAAATTTCTGAATCTATTTGCGAGAATGTCCAAAAAATTAACCTTGCTAAAGATCAAATGGATGATTTAGTAGTAGCTATTAAGGAAATAGGTAAGGCTACTTCTGGTGTGACAGAAGCAGCAGAACATCTAAACGAAACCGCTAACTTAGCATAAGGTGCATCTTCCATCAGTAGAAAGAGAATTCCCTCTACTGATGGAACCACCTTATCAATTGAGCTTTTTCTAGATTTTTAAAGAAAAGATATCCCCACCTGCTCATATAAAATTAAAATTATCATTCTTTTCACGGCATATAACTTTTTACTTCATTCCATTTCCCCCTACATTGTTTGATGCTAAATAACAAATACTGCTTCGTCATCTGAGCGCGTCTCCATCTCGATAAAGACAGCTTCATTCCTTTATTTTGACGCACCCGGTACACATCTTGCAGAAGCGGTTCCCATTCTTTACAGCAGTTCATCATATATTGCAGCCCTTCATCTTTCGAAACAATCCGTTCCATCTCTAGCGTGCACATAATACGTCCCATTGTCACAACTGCAAACTCTACCCATTCTGTGGATAAAAATAAATATGGACGCTTTACTTTCTCACTCCAATATTGTTCTACATTGTATTTCATTGTGCTGACAACATCATCCCACGTTACTACATATGGAAGCTTGTCTGCTTTTTGACCTAAAACCGTAATACCGCAATTTTTTATCGTCCACCACGTCACAGAATTAATGTCCCAATGTCCTTCATTTATTTTCCCTTCTGAACAATATAAGTACGGTGGCATCTCATGATTTTGCTTTCCTACATAGGCAAGCGAAACATACATCCCGTCCATCCGTTTACCGAGGTCATGTGTACAGAGCCTCTTATGTAATTCACGGATTTTCACCTTCTCTACTTCACTGACCTCTTCTTTCATAACCGTTACAAAGTCAATATCACTCGATTCCGGATGAAACGCAGCTAATGCCAATGAACCATATACATACACTCCAACTAACATTTCATTCGAAATTACTTCCTGCAGTTCATTCACGTATTGATCTAAGAAGAACTTCACTTCTTCTGGTATAGAATGCTTCGTTACGATATCCATAAGTATACTCCTAACGCTGCTGCCACATTCGGAAGCGCCGCTAATGCATTCGTTTTAGCAGATTGAAAGCGGGATTCTTTTCGCGTTGGCTTTGCCGAAGCAAATGTCCCTCTTGCCCCTAAAATGAAACCATCTATACAAAGAAATGCTGCACTAGCTAAGAAAAAGATGCTTAGCCAACCTGCTAACGAGTAAACCGCTGCTGCATCCTCTTTCATATAAGCAATACTACTGACTAGAAAAAGCCCGATAAGCCCTATTACAAACCCTTTCTTCATTTCATTCATCCCCCCAAGCACAGAAAAAGCCCTTGCGATTTGTAATCTACGTTGCAAGAGCTTTGTGAGTGATAAGTTATGTTATAAATATTTTTCAATTTCTTCGTATACATCCTTTAAGCGCGGATTGCCTTCTCCGACAATCTCATGATTCACGAGAACAACAGGATAAAATAAGTCTTCTTCAATGACACGCTCTACAAAAGCTCGCTTTTCTTCCTCTTCTTGCTCCGCATGAATATCCACATATTCAAAATGGAACTTATCTTCTTGTCCTTCATATTTTCGTCCAATCGCTGCTTGCAGCCATTCATACGTTTCCGTTGAAGATGGCATTCCAACGCAGCTTGCACATACAACCTTCGCCCCGTAAACACTAACTTTTATCATATTCTCTCCCCCATTTGCACATATATTTTTTTCCTGCACCTTATTGTCACATATAAGAAGAAAACTTCCATAAACTATTTTGACAACATAAGAAAGATATTAAAAATAGATTTTCCCCTGTATCTTGATTATAATAAAACTGATGAAAGGAGTCGATAAAAATGGAAAACGAAAACTTACACGAACAAGTAGTAGAAGTATTAGATAAATTACGTCCATTCTTACTTCGCGATGGCGGTGACGTAGAATTAGTAGATATCGAAGACGGTATCGTTAAATTACGCCTTCTAGGCGCTTGCGGTAGCTGCCCAAGTTCTACAATCACATTAAAAGCGGGTATCGAGCGTGCGCTTTTAGAAGAAGTACCTGGTGTAATTGAAGTAGAACAAGTATTTTAATTTAAAAGCGGAAGCGGCTCGCCCAGAACAAGAGGGGGATGGAGCTTCTGACATAGAGGCGCTTTTTGCCTCGACGGAAGACGCGAAGCCACCGACTGTTCTAGCCGCTAAAGCTAGATAATGTAAAAGCGGAGCCGACCGTTCAGCCCTGACGGATAAGGTTCTTTCGCACAGAAAGTGTTTTTTACTTTCTCGTGCGGAAGGTTCTTAGACGCAAAGGGCTGGGAGGCGGAGCTGGATAAACTAGAAGAAGAGACCCACCACGGTCTCTTTTTTCTAAATTACATATTACGTAAGCCAATCAAGCTTACGAATTCCTAACTTATCAATGGGTAGATGTATTAAATCATAAAACTGAAGAAGAAATTGTTCCGACTGATCTACGCGCTGTAAAATGGTTTCTAACTTATCTTGATATACATATTTTTGCGCCTCACTTCCCGCTAAATAATATCCTTCAACTGTTTCAAAATAATGAAGCGGAAAGAGAAGACGGGCAAATAATAACCGCCAGCCAAACGAAGATAATGGATAGTTCCGTTCGTAGTCGCTTAAACACTGGACGATCGTTTCTTCCCAGTTCTCTTTTTTTTCAAAAGAAGTATAACGTACCCATTCGGCTAAGTCACGGCTTGGATGGTCATATACCCAATCAGCCGGCAGCTTTAATCGCTTTGTCTGCTGCCAAAGCAAGGGTGTAAATCGTTCCTGACAAATGGTTGCAGCATCAGCAACTTGAGGAGTATCATCAATTTCTGTATCTACTACATATTGAATTGCATTTTCGGCAAGACCTAAGTAGTACGGAAATGACTCAATAAATAATTGTTCAAACATATCAGTAGGGTGACTCGCCATTTTGGATTGCCAAAAACGTTCGAGCTGATCTAATCGTTTTTCCCAAAGCGCCTTCCATTCACCAATTCGGCTAAGATGTTCAATTTCTTCTGAAAAGAATGCACCGCGTTTATGAAATAACGATAGCTCACTTCCTAATGAAATAACATTACGCTCTAACGTACGCATTCCTTTTAACAAACAATAATTTGCTTCTTCTAGCTCACTAACGTAATAACCTTGTACGTTTGGCACAAACGTCGCAACGGTAATATCACCTTGCTGATTCATATAATCACTTAATTTCTTCATTTCAACAAGCTCTTCTTCTTGCAAATGAACCGCAGGAAGAAGCACATAAATTTTATTACGAACCCAAAAGCTTTTATAAGGACCAAGAGGTGTAAATTCTTTGACGTGTATATGATAGTTCTCATAAATATGTTGAATCATCGTACTCGCCACCTACATGTTTTTATATATATATATGAGCTAGTAATTAACTTTCATGCCTATGCACATCATACACCTATACGTATACAATATTAAAAAGAAAAAAAGGTGATAAACATGACACAACGAAATGAACTACAAGAAAGAGCATTACAATTACTACAAGAACGCGGTGTAAAAATTGACGATATTGCAGAACTCGTTCATTTTCTTCAAAAAAAATATCATCCAAATTTAGCAATGGAAGAATGTCGTTATAACGTAGAACGCGTCTTATCCAAACGCGAAGTACAAAATGCCCTCATTACAGGAATTGAATTAGATGTTCTTGCTGAAAAAGGTTTGCTAAGTGCACCCCTTCAAGACATCATCCACCGCGATGAAGGATTATACGGAGTAGACGAAGTTGTCGCCTTATCTATCGTCAACGTATACGGCTCAATCGGGTTCACAAATTTTGGCTATATCGATAAATTAAAACCAGGTATTTTAGAATATCTAAACGATAAATCAACAGGTAAAGTTCATACATTCCTCGATGATATTGTTGGAGCGATTGCCGCTGCTGCATCAAGTCGTTTGGCGCATAGAGCTGCACATGCTGAATAATACAAAAACAAGAAAACCAGCTTCTTTAAAAATAAAGAGCTGGTTTTTCTTATTTTTTTTCGCATTTCAACACATCATACTCCATAAGCAAAAATTCCCTACCTCTGCTCATAAAAGAAACTTTCTTTTGAAAAGCTGCTTTTCTATACAAATGAATGGCCCGCTCAGTGAACTACCCACCACTTAACGACCTTACTGTCTGTTTGAAGTGGGGGCTTCAAAAGTCAAAAGACTTTCTCTTTTATTGCTAATTCATCCACAAGCCTAGCGGCTCATGTCCAAAGCCTTGAATTCGCGGCGTCCCTACCGCTAATAAAATCGATGCAAACTACGCGATTATACTTTGTTCGTGCAAAATACGAATGCCATAATATTTTAGATTACGACCCGCATTGTAATCTCTATCGATTTTCGTGCCACAATTATCGCACGGTATCGAAATGCATAGGTAGACCATCCATCCGGTAACGACTTTTTTGTTCCTTTGTATACTCTCCTCGCTTTCCTTATACCTATTCGCCTACACGAAAAGAATTCCTGTTATACACAGCATCTTCTTTGTTATCCCCTGGCAAGTAACTACAATAGTTACAGAAGATGTTTTTGATTACTTTTGAACATACTACTCACATATCCACATATAGGAGGAGTTATAATGAAACATTTAATCGTTTATGCACACCCGAATCCACAAAGTTTTAACCATGCGATTTTAGAAGCACTGCAAGGACAACTACAAGAAAAGGGACACGAAGTGCGCGTTCGCGATCTATATGCAATCAACTTCAATCCTGTATTAGCTGCCAATGATTTCATTTCATTTTCACAAGGAAATACACCGGCTGATATTCAAGCCGAGCAAGAGCATATTACGTGGGCAGATGTGATTACCTTCATTTATCCAGTCTGGTGGACAGGTCTGCCTGCCATCTTAAAAGGGTATGTAGATCGTGTATTCAGCCATGGATTTGCTTATGCATACGGCGCAAATGGCATTGAAAAGTTATTAACAGGTAAAAAAGGTCTATTATTATCCACAATGGGAAATTCGAAAGAAAATTATGAGGCAAGTGGTATGTTTGAGGCAATAAAGAAAACAACTGGTGCAGGTATTTTTGATTTTACTGGTATTGAAACAGTAGAGCATGCTTTCTATACGAGCGTTCCTTCTGTGGATAATGAGACGAGAAAACAATACCTTGAAGAAGTGAAAGAACTTGTGAATCGTTTGTTCTAATGAAAAATCCACCTTGTGAGGTGGATTTTTTAGTTCCCAATCATTTTAAGAATATATCTTTGCAGGACTTCTTCTAACTCTTTTATATCTTCATTTCGAATCAATAAATTCACATTGTTATTCCACTTTTCTATACCACGATCCAAAATGACATTTTCTTGTGGGAACTGTCCCTGTACGAATGTTTTATAACCTTTTATTTCTTCATAAGGATAATAATTTATTCCATCCACAACTCCCGCTTCATAAACCTCGATGTCCCTTAACAATTGAACCGTTAAAAGGCTCATAAAACAAATTGTTACGGCATAAACTCCCGCCTTTAATAAAAACTTTTCAAAACTATCAATCTCACCATTCATATATTGGACATACGTTAAAATAAGTTGTCCAATAAAATAAACTGGACAAAATAGCATAGAGAAGCCTCGTTTTGCCCGGCGATACATTGCAATCCGTTTTCCAATTTTCTTTTTCATGCTATTTATCTTATATATTTTCCATAGTAGTACTGCGAAAGCACTTGTCATGAAAATAAGAATAACCATTAATACTGGGTTCATTTCTAAACCTCCTTCTCTTCCATACTTCTATCTTAACTAATTATTTTCGTATCAAAAATGCAATTTTGCATAATCCTCTTATAGTTATCACATGCAAAATTTGGAAAGTAACAGTAAAAAAAATAGGCAATCATTTACGATTGCCTATCTCTTCTTACATCTTCTCAATCCACTCCGTCAAACTGTGGACAACATGCGTTGGTTGCACGTCATATTCTGTTAATTTTTCCACAGATGTGACTCCTGTGTGGACAAGTAGTGTATCCATGCCCGCATTCATGCCTGCTAAAATGTCTGTGTCGTAGTTATCCCCAACCATTAATGTTTCTTCTTTCGTTGTTCCAAGTACTTTTAATGCTTGCTCCATAATAATGGATTCTGGTTTACCAATGAAAATTGGATTTACTGTTGTGGATACTGTTACAACGGATGTTAAAGAACCGTTCCCTGGTAATAAGCCGCGTTCTGTCGGAATGGCAATATCACCGTTTGTGGAAATAAATGTTGCCCCGTTTCGAACGGCTAAGCATGCTTTTGCTAATTTTTCATATGTAACTTCTCGATCTAGCCCAACAACGACAAAATCAGGATTACTATCCACAAGTGTGAAACCTTTTTCCACAAGTGCATCACGTAAACCTTCTTCTCCAATCATATATATAGAAGCATTTTGTTTTCTTTCATATATAAAATTCGCTGTGGCCATGCTTGTCGTAAATACTTGCTCTGGTGTAGCTGGAATATCAAACTGAAGCAGCTTATCTGCAACTTGCTCTGGTTTACGCGTCGAGTTGTTCGTCACAAATAAATAAGGTAAGTTCCGCTCTTGCAGCGCCTTTATAAAATCACTCGCCTCTTCAATCCGTTCTTCGCCTCGGTACATTGTTCCGTCTAAATCAATTAAATAGCCTTTATACACAGGTGTCACTCCTTTTTGATACTTACTCTCTTCTTATCGTATCCTTTTTTCCAAAAGAAAAAAACGCTTTTTCCAAAAGCGTCTCGTAATGTTCATTTTTTTTCTTTTATTTGATACGAACAGAAACAGTCTCCATCGCACATACATGATAATACTTTCACATCAGCAGTTGGCAATAGCTTATTATACATACTCTTCTCATCATGACAAATTTGCGGAAACTTTTCAGCTACCTCCATTAACGGGCAATTTTGCTTTTGTAGAATGAAAGATTGCTCGTTTTCTTGTTCTACGCGCACCATATACCCATTTTTTTCTTGCATCATTGCAATTTCTGTTAAGCGTTCTAATGTCGTTTCCTTTCGATTCACACGTCTTGCTAATTGTTGTTCCATACGATTCGTTCTTGCCCGCAAAATCTTCTCAACGAGCTTCACATCGCCAATATGCTGCAAGTCTTCTAACATCTCAACTGCAAATTGCTTATATTGTTTCGGAAACAAGTCTTCGCCTTTTGTGCTTAAGCAGTACACATACATCGGTCTCCCGACATGCTGCCGCACCAAGCTCATTTCAATAAGCCTATCTTTTTCGAGATTATTTAAATGACGGCGCACGGCCATCTCTGTAATCTGTAGCACTTCTGCTAATGCCGCAACAGTTTGTTCTCCTCTTACTTTTAAAAGTTGAAGAATTTCCTCTTTCGTGGAACGTGTCGCTTCCCCCATTTCTCAACCTACTTTCCTTTCCTAAAGTTCTAATGGACCGTGTACATCAAGGCCCATTAGAACCAACATAATCTAATCTCCTGCAAACGCAGATACCGGTCCAAGTTCTTGTTCCAAATAACGACGAATATTAGCAGGATATTGTTTCACCATATCAATATGCTTTTGCACTGTATTATACACGTCTGCGTGATTCATATTTACATACTCTTGTACAATCATTTTACGAAGACGAACAACTTCTTTTAAACGTTCTCCTTCTTCATTTGTAACAACTTTTTCATCCATTAAAATATCAATAATATCTTCATAGCTGCCTGGATCGCGCATAATAAATCCATCAATCATGGCATTGCCTACATCTAAAATACAATCGATCATGAGATGCACCATACGCTCTAACGCATATTCATCAAGCGCTCCCTTATATTCTTGCTTCGTTTGAAATGCTGCAACAACTTTCTCTAAACACTGTAACATTTGTTCAATTTTTTTCCGATCTACAAAGTACATATATGTCACCTACCTGGTAATTAAAGCATTTTCATCACCAATTGTACCCTTTTATTCAAAAAAAATCGACAATTTTTCGAATTCACCTTTTTCTCGTTCTTTGTTATAGTTATATTTGTATGATTTTCGGAATTGGAGGAATGTCACAATGGAACGTGAACTCGCATTAGAAATTGTCCGTGTAACAGAAGCAGCAGCCCTTGCATCAGCACAATGGATGGGCCGCGGGAAGAAAAATGAGGCAGATGACGCTGCAACAACTGCAATGCGTACAATGTTTGACTCTGTTAACATGGCAGGTACTGTTGTGATTGGCGAAGGGGAACTTGATGAAGCACCAATGCTTTACATTGGAGAAAAGCTCGGAACAGGAAACGGTCCAGAAGTAGACATCGCCGTTGATCCATTAGAAGGAACAAATATCGTAGCAAAAGGTCTTGCAAATGCGATGGCTGTTATCGCTGTCGCTGATAAAGGAAACCTGCTACATGCTCCTGATATGTACATGGAAAAAATTGCGGTTGGTCCAAATGCAGCTGGTAAAATTAGCTTAGATGATCCAATTGAAAAAACAATTGATATTGTAGCAGAAGCAAACAATAAAAAAATTCGCGACTTAACAGTTATTATCCAAGAGCGTGAACGTCATCAAGAAATTATTGACCGTGTTCGCGCAAAAGGTGCACGCGTAAAGTTATTCGGTGATGGTGATGTTGGTGCCTCTATCGCAACAGCTCTTCCAGGCACGGGAATCGACTTATTCATCGGTACTGGCGGTGCCCCAGAAGGCGTTATCTCTGCTGCTGCACTGAAATGCCTTGGCGGAGAGATGCAAGCGCGTCTCGTTCCAATGAATGAAGAAGAAGAAGCACGCTGCCTTGCAATGGGCTTAGAAAATCCGCGTCAACTGCTTATGCTAGATGATTTAGTATCCGGCGATGATGCAATCTTCTCAGCAACAGGTGTATCTGCTGGCGAGTTATTAGACGGTGTGAAATTCCTTGGCGGCGATTTAGCCGAAACATATTCAATCGTTATGCGCTATAAAACAAGAACAGTGCGCTTTATTAAAACGCACCACCATTTAGATCATAAACCACACTTAAATTTAGATATTTAAAAAGGAGTCATGTTCATGGAAGAACGTTTTTTTCTTTACGATGACACAGTAGAAACAAAAACGCGTTTCGTAAGCTTTATGGGAGAAAACGAACGCCACGATTTAGCACTTTTGTACTCCGATCGTCATTATGGCAAAACAATCGTCCTTGATATGCAGCGCAATAAATTTGCAATTATCGGTCGTGACGATTTAGAAGAACCTGGCTACTTAGAACATGCATTTTCAATTTCTGAAGAAAACGCAGAAGAATTACGTTCGTTTTTATTTGAACTGATGTAATCCATATCACCGGCTTGTAATAGAGCTGGTGATTTTTTTACACTTGTTTTTTTAATTTTCAGTCTAATTTGATATACTAACGACAAATCTATTTGGATAGAAAGGATGTTACACTACGTATGCCAACATTTACTTTGTAATGGAGCAGCAACTGGATAGCATTACTCTCAAAAAAGCACAACGCTTTTTGCAAGGGAGTAGTCTGCCCAATTCCCATTACAAAGGAACGTAGCACATCTGCAGTATGATTGTTACGAAGGTTCCTCATAAGGGAACCTTCTTTTATTTTTCTCTTTTTTCTATATTTCATACCGCAAGACATCCAAATAGATGTCTGACGTTCCTTTATCTAAATACGAGGTGAAGGAAAATGCAGAACGTACAACTTTCTTGGAACTTATATAAAACAGAATTAGAAACAACTGTAGAAAAACATTGTAAAAATTGCGGCCACACAACTCTTTTTACTGATACGCACATCCGCAGGCATAACGCGAATGGTAAAAGCATTTATCGTTTTGCGATTTATAAATGCGAAAAAGGACATACATGGAATAAGAAATTACACATTTATAAAACATATTCTGAACATGTCGAAACAGTCGACATATCTCAAGAAGAACAACGAGAAGAAATGAACAGTATTTCAATCATGTCCCATAAAAATGCAGGAACAACAGAACTAACTATCCTATTAGAATCCGTGCATGGATTATTTCGCATCGACAAGGCACTTGCAACCTATATTTCAGAATGGAGCCGTACAGTAATTACAGAAAAAATTAAACAACGATCTATTCACTTAAACGGACAACAGATTAAACCAAATGCCAAACTTACAGCTGGTGATTATATTTCTATATATATGTAATATATCAACCGCTTCTCATCACAAATATTGGCGGAAATGGTCAGTTTATCGGCGATATTTGTGATATATCGGCGATTCGACATGAAATAAAGACCCTCCGACAACGTTCGACACGCTCATAAAACTGAATCACATCAAAAAAAGAAGGAGCTGACTTTTGAAGCCAGCTCCTTCTTTTTATTTCTTCACTTTTCTCAGTACAAAGTACGAACACCCAAAATTACAATACTCGTATAAATACTCAGATAACGTACTAATTTTTGTGTCATACGTTGCGCGCTGGTTACTATCATCAAAAAAGCCGCGTAAACGAAGCTGATCATAGCCCCAATCGCCCACAATATAATCATATTTATTTAAAATTTCTGCATAACGAGCTTTAAACGCTTCTTCATTAAATCCATTTCGCTTCTCTTCTATTACTTCATAGTGAATATTATTCACATGAACTGTAGTGCGAATCTCCTGCTTCTGCTCCATTTTCCAATCCCTTTCCTATTCTTTCTTCTTTTTATCGTATCATAAAGCCTCAAAACCAACAATTTCAAATACAAAAAACCTTCTCAGTGGGAAATGCTATAGAGTGAAACTTCCTTTTGGAACGCTCTTCTCCAAAAGGTCAGCCCTCACTAATCGGGTTCTTATGGGCAGTTAACACTTCTTTGCTTTCTCTAACTATTACTGCCCGTTAGAGCGGGGTAAAGTGAAACTTTCATCAAGAAGGAGAAAATCATCATGAAAAAACAACTGCTCTTATCCCTTCTCACTCTTTCCATCTTTGCTGGATGCCAAACAAAGAAAGCTGAAATGAAACGTGAAGAAGGAAGCCGTGTACTCGTGTCAGAACATAAAGATTTATACGGGAAAGACGTTCCAAACCGAGTGTTAACAAGGGTTGGCTATTCTCACAAACAAAAAGATGAAGTGTCCAATCGCCCAGTTGGTAGCATTAACAAAGAACGATTAGCAGAAATGATTACAGATTTAACCGTGAAACTACCAGATGTGATGAACGCCGCAACACTTGTAACAGATGACGAAGTGTTTATTGTTTACCGAGCAAATACAACAGACCCAGCTTTAGTTGCTGATCAAGTCCAAAAAACAGCACTGTCTATCGTTCCCCGCTATTACAAAGCATATGTATCAACAGAACAAAAATTAATATCACAAATTCAAGGACTAAAATCAGGCACATTAAACGATAAAGAATATGCCCAAACACTTGATATGCTTAAACATGAGATGAGCAAAAAGCCGCACTTAAACAATACACAAACGGATACAATGCCTAATACACTGAAGTAAAATATTGCTGAATCAAATAACCTGGGAAGATAATCTCAGGTTATTTCCTAAACATTTCACCGTTTTTCATGCATAATATAGAATATATATATTAGAAAGTGGTGAAATTTATGGTTTCAAATGCAGCAATTGGAAGTATAATTGTCCAAATCGCGATTTCTGTTCTTATTCCGATTATTGCTCTCATTTATTTTCGGAAAAAGTATAGAATCTCTTTTAAAATTGTCGGTGTCGGAGTTGTATTTTTTATTGGATTCTCACAAATTTTAGAGAAAACGTTACATGTATTTATATTGGGAAATCCAGCGACAGCTTCACTGTTAAAAAATTCGTTTCTCTATGCCCTATATGGCGGATTAACGGCTGGCATTTTTGAAGAACTGGGCCGTTTTATTGCCTTTTACTTTCTACTTAAAAAGTATCAGGAATATAAAGACGGTCTCGCTTACGGAATTGGTCACGGGGGGATTGAATCATTATTAATCGGGGCAACTACTGGAGCTCAAACCCTTGTTTTTGCTTTCGCCATTAATAACGGCACCTTCGCCCAAATGATCGAGAAAGTACCACAACTCAGCGCTGTCCAAGACGCATTAGTACATAATCCGCCTTACCTCTATTTATTTGGCGGCGTAGAACGCATTGTTGCTTTTATTATGCAAATCGCTCTTACAATGCTTGTCTTATACGGTGTAAAGTATAAAAAGTACATGTTTGTAGGATTAGCAGTATTCCTTCATGCGTTTACTGATTTTTTCGCAGCACTCTATCAACGCGGGCAAATCAATTTGTTCGTAATCGAAGGACTTATGATACTGTTTGGTATCGGTGCTTACATGATTATTCGTAACATCAAAACAAAATTCACATTAGAACATACAAGCTAAGCCGAGCCGGCTTAGCTTTTTCTTTTGCAAGCCCTAAACTTCCCAATAATTAGAAAAAATAGAGGATTTTTCACTTTATTTGTCGAAGTACGTACAGGTTCGCCTATGTAACAGGGCACATAATTACTACCTGTTAGAAAAGAGAGGGATACATTATGAAAAAGTTAATTGTTGTCCGCCATTGCTCGGCAACTGGACAAGAACATGATGCTCCGCTTACAGCAATAGGTGAGCAACAAGCAAATGATCTTGCCAATTTTCTCATCAATGAACAGCTTCCTATTGAAAATATTATCTCTAGCCCTTTTACTCGCGCCGTCCAATCCATTACACCTTACGCGTCACATATAGGACTCCCTATTCAAGAGGATGCGCGGTTAACTGAGCGCATACTGAGCGGCGCTCCAATGAGTAATTGGCTACAAATGCTAGAGCAAACCTTTACAGAAATAGATGTCGCTTTTACTGGCGGAGAATCTACGCGCCAAGCGACGGAGAGAGTTCAATCACTTATCCACAGCATATTACAAGACGATACACAAAAAGTAACACTACTCGTTACACACGGTAACTTATTCACACTCATTTTAAAGATTTTTGACGAAAGCATCGGTTTTTCCACATGGAAAAGCTTAAGCAATCCAGACGTATACGAAATTACGATTGAACAGGATGCAGCAACTATCCACAGATTGTGGGGGATACATTGTGAAACGAATGAGCGTAACTGCTGATAATTTAGAGTCAGAACATATTTGCTGTGCTATATCTGACAAGAGAATGACACAGGGAGTCCTGCAAAAGAAAGCATGGTTGCAAAAACGAATTGAAGAAGGACTTGTCTTCAAAAAGTTAGATGTAAATGGAAAAGTATTTATTGAGTACCTTCCAGCTGAATACGCATGGGTACCCATTATAGCTTCAGGGTATATGTGTATAAACTGCTTTTGGGTGTCTGGACGCTTTAAAGGACAAGGGCACGGCGCGGCATTGTTAGACGAATGTGTACAAGATGCAAAAAACAGTGGTAAACACGGTGTTGTCGTGATTTCAAGCAAAAAGAAACGCCCGTATTTATCTGACGGGAGCTATTTAAAGAAAAAAGGATTCGAAGTTTGTGATACAGCACCACCTTACTTTGAATTGCTTGTGTATAAGTTTGATTCTCTAGCACCTATCCCGCAGTTTCATACGAGCGCAAAAGAAATGCATGTTGAAACGCAAGATGGATTAGTTGTGTATTACACAGATCAATGCCCGTTTACCGATTATTATGTCCAGCAAGAACTGAAAGAAATTGAACAAGAATACAATATTGCCATTCAGCGTAATAAAATTTCAAACCGGGAAGCTGCTCAAACTGCGCCGTGTGCTTTTACAACATATAGCGCTTTTTATAATGGGCAATTTCTTACACATGAAATTATAAACAAAAAGAAATTCGAAAAGTTGTGGAAAACATTCCAAACGTGAAACGAAAGGAGCTTGCATTCCGATGTATGAAGAAGTCATCTCATTACTACATAAAACGAATGTTTTATATGAGAAATTTGAACATGAACCTATTTTAGATTATGAAACAGATCGGCTCATTCGAGAACGCCTTGGCTTAGAAGGCGAACCGAGTAAAAGCCTGTTTATGAAAACAAAATCTGGGGCTTACTATGTCTTTTTTACGTTAGAAGGATCTCTCTTTGATATGAAGCAAATGAAAGACATCATCGGTACACGCGTCTCACTTTGTTCACCTGATGAACTAAGAGAGATGACAGGATGCATTCCAGGATGCGTTGCTCCGTTTGGTTATACACAAGATGTAACGATTATTGTGGATTCTTCCATTTATCACTACGAAAAAATATTAATTTCACCTGGTGTCCCTGAATTTACAATTTCTTTATCCACAGAAGAATTACGAAAAATTTTATCCACATGTGGAAACACCGTATTAGAATATGAATGAAACAAGAGCTGAAAATTTCAGCTCTTGTTTCATCCATGAGCACCGGAACCCGACATATTCAATACAACAACCCCACCAATAATAAGCACTAAACCAACGAGTGTTTGCCATGTAAAAGCATCCTTCCAAATTAGAACACCAATTACTGCCGTTAACGCCGTACCAACTCCGGACCAAATTGCATAAGCAGTGCTAATTTGAAGGTGCTGCAATGTCTGTGATAAAAAATAAAAGGCAGATGCAAAACCAAGAACAACCCCAATACTTGGCCATACCTTCGTAAAGCCCTCTGACAGCTTCAGCATCGTTGTTCCAAAAACTTCACTCACAATTGCAAACCCTAATAAAATAAATCCTTTCATAAACTCCTCCCTTTCTATTCAAGTACATCGTTCTCGAAAAAAAATCCCCCTTAGTTAAGTTACTAAGAAGGATCTCCTCATTATTTTGCTGCTACTGTATTCTCTTTTGCAGATTGTACTTGCTCATCAGCATGGTAAGAAGAACGCACAAGTGGACCAGCCTCACAGTGACTAAATCCTTTGCTAAGTGCAATTTCTTTTAGCTCTGCAAATTCTGCTGGTGTGTAATATTTAATAACCGGTAAATGCTTTTTAGACGGCTGTAAATATTGACCAAGCGTTAAAATGTTAACGTTGTTTGCACGCAGGTCATCCATTGCTTCGATAATATCTTCTGTTGTTTCACCAAGCCCAAGCATGATACTTGATTTTGTCGGAATGTCTGGCTGCATTTCTTTTGCACGACGTAAAAATTCTAATGAACGATCATATTTTGCTCTTGCGCGAACTCGGTCAGATAATCGACGCACTGTTTCAATGTTATGGTTTAAAATATCAGGACGTGCATCCATTAACATTTTTAAATTTTCTTCTACTCCACCCATATCAGATGGTAAAACTTCAATAGACGTAAATGGACTTTTGCGACGAACAGCACGCACTGTTTCCGCAAAAACTGCCGCTCCTCCGTCTTTCAAATCATCACGTGCAACCGCTGTTATAACAACATGTTTTAAGTTCATTTGATACACGGAATCCGCTACGCGTTCTGGCTCTTGTAAATCAAGCTCTGTTGGTAAGCCTGTTTTTACAGCACAGAAGCGACATGCACGTGTACAAACTGCACCTAAAATCATAAATGTTGCTGTTTTACGAACAGCCCAGCATTCGTGAATATTCGGACATTTTGCCTCTTCACAAACGGTATGAAGGTTTTTAGAACGCATCATTTTCTTTAAGCCTGTATAGTTTTCATTTGTATTTAATTTAATTTTTAACCATTCGGGCTTGCGCTTGTATTCTGTTTGTTTTGTCATGTTCATCAACTCCGCACAATATGAAATA
The DNA here is from genome assembly GCF_036963045.1 of Bacillus sp. JJ864. Classification (NCBI taxonomy): domain Bacteria; kingdom Bacillati; phylum Bacillota; class Bacilli; order Caryophanales; family Bacillaceae; genus Bacillus; species Bacillus sp. JJ864. The sequence continues at coordinate 51,545 of NZ_JBALLY010000014.1, forward strand.
GTTTACCGTGTTCGCTTCTTTCAATGTAACATATCTATTCTATCGCATGAAAGCGATTTGCTCAAATGAAGATTGCAAGAATTCTTTCCAATTATTACTTATAATGAAATATCGTGTATATCTCACACTAAAGGTAGTGATTCGGAAAGGAGCTTACTACCGTGCATCGAAAACTTTTCCTTTTGCTTTTTATTTATTTTCTTCTTCAAGCGAATATTGTGTACGGGGAAGAAAACAAGCAAGATATATATAAGAAGCGAATGACATTATACAAAGAAATGGAGACCGTCTCTCTTATTCCATGGTACTACTTCGCTGCCATTGATCAGTACGAGCGAAATATTCGTTCTGTACGCCGCGATATTCCGAAAAAGCCAGATGCTACGATTTCAATTTATTTCAAACCAGAAATGTGGGCTGGCCCAGCTAATCCAAACTTACATGATACAAAGCCTTATACAATCTCCTTATTTGGAGGCATAGGCTTAGATGGGAACGCCGATGGATTAGCAGATGCAAATAATGAAAAAGACGTTCTCTACACAATGGCTACCATAATAGGAAAACAAGGGGCAAATCGAGACCAATTAAAAATTATGCTGTGGGAATATTATCAGCGGGCAAAAACAGTAGAGTTAATATTAGGGTATGCTCGTATGTATAAACATTACAATCGAATTGAATTAGAAGGAAATGCCTTCCCCTTGCCCATTCACAGCAACCATAGCTACCGCAGTACATTTGGTGCGAAACGAAGCTTTGGCGGACGGCGTATGCATGAGGGGACAGACATTTTCGCCGGACACGGTGTACCTGTTCGTTCTACTTGCTATGGCATTATTGAAACGAAAGGGTGGAATCGCCTTGGCGGCTGGCGCATCGGTATTCGCGACCTATACAACAACTACCATTATTACGCACATTTAGGCGGATTTTCAAAAGAAATACAGCTTGGTCAAATCATTGAACCCGGCACCGTCCTTGGATTTGTTGGCAGCACTGGCTACGGTCCTCCTGGGACAGCTGGTAAATTCCCGCCTCACTTGCATTTTGGATTATATAAAGATAACGGCTATACAGAGTGGGCATTTGATCCATATATGCATTTAAGCTTATGGGAACGAAAAGAACGAATGAACTCCAAGAAAAAATGATTTGAAAAAAGCGGCTCATTTCAGTTAGCCGCTTTTTTCTCATTCTTTTCTGGGACAACAACTCCGCCGCCCCCGTAATAACCCGGCACCTCACCTTGAACAATGCGCGTGGCGATCGGAATATCTTGTTTCACAGTTACTTCTTTTGTATGAAACGGAATAATCACCTGAAGCGCCACTTCAATTTCCATCACAATTTTAATTGCCGTATTGTTAATCCCTTGCTGCTGGAAATCTTGTTTAATATTTGTCGATACATGACCAATTGTTGTAAACGTAATCGGAATATCTGGTCCTATATTACCGAGCAATACGTTGTCCGTAATTCTTCCGAGCGGAACAGATAGTGCAGTTCCGTCATCTTCTGATAATCCTAACGCTTTCGTATCTCCTTTTTCAACTCGGTGTAAATATTCCTCTATGTACGTTGTTGTTGACGTTAAAATTTCATTAACTGCTTCTGTATTTAAATCCATTGTAGAAACTTTTCCGTTCTTATCAGTTTGCACTTTCATTAATGAATCAACGTTGATGCCTTGTGCAACCCTATCTTTCACTGCCTTCGTCATCACAACTGTCGCAGTCCGCTTCGTTTGCATTTCTGCATACTTCATTAACGTTGGTCGAATGCTTTTATTCACAAGCCACAAGCCTTGTAAGGTGAGAAGAATAAAAATAGCAAATGAAATAAGCAATACGTAACGAAATGGCAATGGTCCTTTCCGAAATCGAGAAGTTCGGGGGCGAAATGCACGCATAACAAAATCCCTCCTTCTTACACATGTATATGCAAAAAGGAGGGACGATATATTAAATCATTTTTAACAATGCTTCTTTTCCAATTGTACCAGCTGTAATTCCTAATCTCTCTGCTTCAATCGTAACCGATTCAAGAGGTGCTTCTAACAACTGCTCAATTGTTCTAACCCCAACAGCGCGCCCCGCAAGAATACTGCGATCGCTTAACTTTTCATTTAATAACGCCACATCTAGCGCACCGCACATAATATATCCTTTATCACTCTTAACAGCTAACAAATTTGTTTTCGGAAGCTGTACACTCACTGCTATAAACGTATGTTCATTTATTATAATCGGTTCTATATTAACCATAGTTCGCACTCCTCTCTCTTTATCTGTATGAAAAGAGAAAAACGAATGTGAATACAAAAAGCCTACTGCGTTGCAGTAGGCTATAATTTTACAGATGATGCATATGTCAGTAATGTATTTGTTAAAACATCACGAAGTAGTTCTGGCATATAGTATTCTTTTTCTGATACAACTGCAAGCTCTGGATACAAATAGCCGAATGTGAACATATCAATTGTCCCCACTGTGTAAATTCGTTCTAGGTCTAATGATTCTCCGCCAATCATGACATCTTCAAGTAATAGTTTATTATTCGGAATCGTATCTGGAATCACTTCAACACCTGCATATATCATTTTCCCCATAACTTTTCCGCGGAATCCTAAGCCCTTTACTTCAAGCCGCTCCATGCTTGGACGACGCGCTTTCAAGATTACCTCCCGAAGCGTTTTCCCTGTCACCTGCAAACGGCACGGGTTAATTGGATGTGGACAAATACGATGAATATCTCCTCGTGTAACGACACCTTCTTGTAATCCTTCAAGTAATACGCCGGCATTTACCATACCAATTTCAGCATCGCACCATTCTTTGAGGGACTCGGCAAGCATATGAGCAAATTTCGTTTCTTGAAACCAATCCATTTTTAACGATTCTTTTAAACTTACAACAGGCTCTGCCATAATGAGCTTACTCTCTTGTTCAAGCTCTTCTAATAAAATATGAGAGTCCCCGTATGCGCCTAATCGCTTCGTACTAATTGCCCGTCCATCTTTTTTCGTCACTTTCTTTGTCTCTAAATCCACTGTTATTTGCACATGTCCGACATAATGTCCCCACTTCTCCCCGCAGCAAAGAAGTGTTTCATTCACCAGCACACCGCGCTCAAATAAATGGTGAGTATGTGCGCCTAAAATAACATCTATGTCATAATGCTCAGCCATGTATTCATCGGCATTTTTCCCTAAATGAGACAAGACAACAATAACATCGGCCTGCGAACGCACCTCTTCTAAAATGGCTTCTAAATGCAAATACGGATCTTCAATATGCCAATCTAGCTTCGCATAAAAATCAGGATATGCGACTGTTAAACCAATGAATAGAACGGTAATCCCGTTATCAAGCGTTTGTAGTACATATGGTTTTGCCCACTTCGGACGAGTTTGATCACTTTCAAATAAATTGGCAACAAGCACTTCAAAATTCGCATCGTCATAGAGATGATCCAACTGCTCTTTCGCAAGTGTAATCCCTTCATTGTTCCCAATCGTTATATAATCGTACAATGTCTCGTTTAAAAGCTGCACATTTCCTTTTCCAGCCGTTGCCTCAGAAATCATATGAAAACGATCAACATGATCGCCAATATCTAATGTAAAGACCGCTTCACCAGCAGCAAGACGACGCTTTTTCTCTTCTAACACAAAACGAGAAATTTGCGGCCAATTTTCAAAATGACTATGTATATCATTCGTATGATAAAGATGAATTGTTACTTCCTGCAGAGAAAAAACCTCCTCTCAATTCCATACTTCTTGTTTACGCTATATATAAGCTTGAATCCTGTAAATACTTTTCGTCTTTTCTTGCTATTTTACATTGTACTCTCATTGAGGGAAAAAGCAAAAGTTTCTTCTTTAAAAGTTAAGAGCTTCTCGCGTGTCGAACACGGTCGAAGGGTCTTTATCCCGTGTCGAACCGCCGATATATTTCTAGTCATGAAAAAAACGCCCTGTAAACAGGGCGCTTCGGACGTATACATCACCTTTAATTATAACTAATATTATAGGTTGGGTATAATGTCGTTCCGCTAATCCAGATTTTTATTTCATTTGTTAATGGAACATTTTGTTCATTAATAACGGTTCTCCACCATTCCCATGCAAGGCCTGTACATTCTCTCGCTAAGACTTTTACATTTTTTGAATTTGGTGGAAGTGGTATGACTGTAGAGAAATGAGCCGTTTTGTCTCTGTTGTTTCCTTCCCAAGTTTTATGGGTTAATACTTCTTTTCCATTTTCATCATATGAGAATTCATCCCAGGATACATCAAATTGAGCAACATATGCACCGTAATGATCAAGCTTCATTTTCGCACTAGAATATTCCGTAGATGTTGTCTCGATATAATCTGTATTGTTATGAACAGCAGCAACCGCATTATCTTTTAAGAAAGTGCTAGTATATGAAATTGGATATGCAGGATTTTTAGGACTTAATTCTGCATTGTCTTTAATGATATTTCGAATTTCATTAAAATCTTTTGTAACAACCTTGTTATGCTCTTTTGCATCTCCGCCTAATACTACAGCGGTAAAGGTACTGTCTTCAAAAATATCTTTGTACTGTCCACTCGCTTCGACGCTGTTATTCTTAAGTAAGGCTTTAAAGGCAGCTTGTACATCTTTACTCTTAGAAGTTGTTTCTAATTTTACATAAATTGTTCTGCCGTAAGCTACATTTGACACCATAACAGGCGGAGCCTCATTACTTACCCCTTTACGAGTTAACTCTTCATACGTAACGCTATTATCAAAAAGGTCTGATGGATTGTTAGGTTGTTCTGCACTTACTGTATAAAATATTTGCTTATATGCCGCAACCATCACTTTTTTCTCTCCACTTGCAACAGCATTAAAGTCAATGTTCAGTCCATTATCAAGATATTTAGCATTAACATTAAGAGCACTTGCGATTTGAGATTTACTATAAACCATAGATTCTGTATACTGCATTCTTGCAGGTAACGTATGTGTTGATGAATACTTTTCATTCCAAGTAGATACTAAATCATCTACTGCTCCAGACACATTACTATATGTTGGATTTTGGACAGTGATTGTATTTTCTTTTCTCATGCCAGGTAAGTCAATACTAATATTCAAAGGTTTTCTCTTGGCTACTAATAAACTAGGTTGATTATCTGCAAAAGCTTTATTTGCAAGTTGTACTGCTCCTGGATATGTACGATTAATCATAGAATCAATAATTGAAATATCCACCGGTGAAGTTGTAAGTGATTTTTTCTCACGTTCAACCACTACAAATTTACCATTCGAATTTTTACCTTCTTTCGGAACAAAACTCTCTACTTTATCACCATTTACTGCCAAAACATCTCTACTATCATACTTTAAATTTGCTATGCCATTATCGATGCCACTAGCATTTTTTGCTTGATCAGCTGAATTACTTGTTTGTGTTTCAGCGAAGGAAATAAACGAATAATTAATAGTGCATAAACTAACAGATAAACATACTAGAAATTTCATTGCTTTAACATGTTTTAGAACTTTCAAAAAACTCGCCTCCTTTTTAGGGAAATTATATCACAAAATCATAATTTTTGTATATTGATAAAATTTTTTTTTTACTTACTCAAACTAGATAGTCTTTCAGCGGCTTTCATGCACCCGATCCTTTTTACTTGTCCGAGCTTCCTGACAAAGTAAATATCGTATGAAAAAGCGCCGATATATTTGTTCCCAATGAAAAAAGCGCCCTGTAAACAGGACGCTTCTTCTTTTCTTTTATTATCCAGTTCCAGCGGCTAGAATGCTCGGTGGCTTCGCTCCTTCCTACGAGGCAAAAAGTGCCTCTACGTCAGAAGCTCCATCCCCCTCACATTCTGAACGAGCCGCTTCCACTTTCATTATTGTCCAGCTCTGCCTCCTAGACCCTCATGTCTAAGAACCTTCCGCACCAGAAGATAAAAAACATCTTCTGTGCGAAAGAACCTTAGCCAACGGGTCTGAACAGTCGGCTCCGCATTTCTAATTAACCAATAGAACCTTCCATCTCAAATTTGATTAGGCGGTTCATTTCTACTGCGTATTCCATTGGAAGTTCGCGAGTGAATGGTTCGATGAAGCCCATTACGATCATTTCTGTTGCTTCTTGCTCAGAAATACCGCGGCTCATTAGGTAGAATAATTGTTCTTCTGATACTTTTGATACTTTCGCTTCGTGCTCAAGTGAAACGTGATCGTTTTTAATCTCGTTGTAAGGAATTGTATCAGATGTAGATTGGTTATCCATGATTAATGTGTCACACTCGATGTTAGAGCGAGAGTTTGTCGCTTTTGGTCCGAAGTGTACGATACCACGGTAAGTTACTTTACCACCATGTTTTGCAATCGATTTAGAAACGATTGTTGAAGATGTATTTGGTGCTAAGTGAATCATTTTCGCACCAGCATCTTGGTGTTGGCCTTTACCAGCAATCGCGATTGATAATGTTAAACCGCGAGCGCCTTCGCCTTTTAAGATAACAGCTGGGTATTTCATCGTTAATTTTGATCCGATGTTACCGTCAATCCATTCCATCGTTGCGTTTGCTTCGCAAACTGCACGTTTTGTAACTAGGTTATATACGTTGTTTGCCCAGTTTTGGATTGTTGTATAACGGCAATATGCATCTTTCTTAATGATGATTTCTACTACCGCACTGTGAAGTGAGTTTGTTGTGTAAACAGGTGCTGTACAACCTTCTACGTAGTGTACGTGTGCGCCTTCGTCTACGATAATAAGCGTACGTTCGAATTGTCCCATATTTTCAGAGTTAATACGGAAATACGCTTGAAGTGGTGTATCAACTTTTATACCTTTTGGAACGTAGATGAATGATCCACCAGACCAAACTGCAGAGTTTAACGCTGAAAATTTGTTGTCTGTTGGCGGAATTACTTTTCCGAAATGCTCACGGAAAATATCTTCGTTCTCTTTTAATGCGCTATCTGTATCTTTGAAGACGATTCCTAGTGCTTCTAGGTCTTCTTTCATGTTGTGGTATACAACTTCAGATTCGTACTGCGCTGATACACCCGCTAAATATTTTTGTTCTGCTTCTGGAATACCTAATTTATCAAATGTTGCTTTAATTTCATCAGGTACTTCATCCCAAGACTTCTCAGATTTCTCAGATGGTTTTACGTAGTACGTAATTTCATCAAAGTTTAAATCATTTAAGTCTCCGCCCCATTGTGGCATTGGCATTTCATAGAAGTGATCCAGGGATTTTAAACGGAAGTCTAACATCCACTGTGGTTCTTCTTTCATACGTGAAATCTCTTCTACGATTTCTTTTGTTAAACCGCGCTCAGCACGGAAAATCGAAACGTCTTTATCTTTGAAACCATATTTATAATCGCCGATATCTGGCAGCTGCTTCGCCATGTTCGTATGTCCCTCCTTGGATAACCTCGTTTTTAGGAAGTGATTTTCATTACTTCTCTTCGTTCAAGCCTTTTTCTAACGCTTTCCAAGCTAATGTTGCACACTTAATACGCGCTGGAAATTTGCATACGCCTTGTAATGCTTCAATATCTCCTAAATCAATGCTGTCATCATACTCTTTTCCTAGCATCATATCAGAGAAAATTTTCGAAAGCTGAAGCGCTTCTTCAATTTTCTTTCCTTTTACAGCTTGCGTCATCATAGAAGCGGAAGACATGGAGATGGAACAACCTTCTCCTTCAAACTTCGCTTCTTGTACAATTCCGTCTTCTACTTTCATCGTAAGTTGAATACGATCGCCGCAAGTTGGATTGTTCAAATTCACCGTAACACTATCTTCTAATACGCCATGGTTACGTGGATTTTTGTAATGATCCATAATAACTTGGCGATATAACGTATCTAAATTATTAAATGACATTTGTGAAATACTCCTTTGTTTTCATCAGCGCTTCGACAAATGTATCAATTTCTTCTTTTGTGTTATATAAATAGAAACTTGCACGTGCTGTAGAAGAAGCTTTTAGCCACTTCATTAACGGCTGTGCACAGTGATGACCTGCACGAACCGCAATCCCTTCTACATCTAATACTGTTGCCACATCATGCGGATGTACTTCATCAATATTAAATGTAATAAGACCTGCACGTTTTTTTGGACCATAAATTGTAACACCGTCTACTTCTGATAGTCTTTCTAAAGCATACTGCGCTAATTCATGTTCATGCTTTTCAATATTATCAAGACCGATTTCTTCTAAGAAATCAATCGCAGCTCCAAGTCCGATTGCATTCGCAATAATCGGTGTACCTGCTTCGAATTTCCACGGAAGCTCTTTCCACGTAGATTCTTGTAAATCTACGAAATCGATCATTTCACCGCCAAATTCAATTGGCTCCATATTGTTAAGCAATTCCTTCTTACCATATAATACGCCAATACCTGTAGGCCCGCACATTTTATGAGCGGATAAAGTGTAGAAATCACAGTTTAAATCTTGTACGTCCACTTTCATATGCGGTGTACTTTGTGCACCATCAACGACCATAATTGCGCCGTTTTGATGCGCGATTTCTGCAATTTCTTTTACAGGGTTAATCGTCCCAAGTACGTTAGATACGTACATGATTGAAACAATTTTTGTATTTGACGTAATCGTTTCACGAGCATCTTCTAATGAGATTGTCCCGTCTGATTGAAGCGGAAGATATTTTAACGTTGCGCCTGTTTTCTTAGCAACTTGTTGCCAAGGAATAATATTACTATGGTGCTCCATGTAAGAGATAACAATTTCATCGCCTTCTTTTACATTTTCCATGCCATAGGCTGCCGCAACTGTATTTAACGCCGTTGTTGTACCGCGCGTAAAAATAATTTCTTCCATCGATTTCGCATTAATAAACTTACGAACTTTCTCGCGTGCGCCTTCATACGCATCAGTTGCTTTCGTACCGAGCGTATGAACACCGCGATGCACGTTCGAGTTATATTCTTTATAGTAACGTTCTAACGTTTCAATGACTTGAATTGGCTTTTGAGAAGTTGCCGCACTATCGAAATAAACAAGTTGTTTGCCGTTTACCTTTTGATCAAGAATTGGAAACTGTTTGCGTATTTCATGAATATCCATTAGCGAACTTTCCTTTCAATTACCTCAACAAGCTGCGCTTTAACCCCTTCGATTGGAAGCTCATTTACTACAGGTGCTAAGAATCCATGGATGACTAAACGTTCTGCTTCTTTCTTCGGAATACCACGGCTCATTAGGTAGTATAGTTGTGTAGGATCTACACGTCCTACAGAAGCTGCGTGACCTGCCATTACATCATCTTCATCAATTAAAAGAATTGGGTTTGCATCGCCGCGTGCTTTTTCATTTAACATAAGAACGCGAGAAGATTGCTGTGCATTTGATTTTGATGCACCGTGTTCAATTTTACCAATTCCGTTAAAGATAGATGTTGCACTATCTTTTTGTACACCGTGTTTTAAGATGAAACCTTCAGAGTGTTTACCGAAGTGAACAACTTTTGTTGTAAAGTTTTGCGTTTGGTTGCCACGGCCGATTGTTACTGTTTTTGTATCAGCAAATGAACCATCGCCCATTAAGTTCGTTACGTTCTCAGAAATTGTGTTTCCATCATTCATAAGACCTAATGCCCACTCAAGACGTCCGTCTCGTCCAACTACGCCGCGGCGGTTTACGTAAGATGTTACGTCTTTTGCTAACAAATCAACCGCACCAAACTTCACTTGTGCACCTTGTTCTACGATTACTTCTGCCACGATATTTGCAATACCTGTAACAGTTTCATTTGCCACGTAGTTTTCTACATATGTTGCAGAACTGTTTGCATCTGCAACGAATAATACATGGTTATAAACGTTTGCTTCTTCGCCGTCTACTAAGAATACAGCTTGAAGTGGTGTTTCAAGAACAACGTTTTTCGGAACGTATACGAACGCACCGCCGTTGATTAGCGCAGCATGAAGTGCTGTTAAACGATGCTCATCAACTTTCACGCCATCTTTCATTAAATACTTTTGTAAAAGCTCAGCATGCTCAGTTGCAGCTGTTATAATATCTATAAAAATAACGCCTTTTGTTTTTGCTTCTTCTGATAAAGAAACGAATGCAGTTGTACCGCTGCGCTGTACAAGTACGTTATTATTTTCATCGATTAAATTTTTCACTGCTTCTGGAAGTTCTTCTAAAGAACTCACAGGCTCTTGCTTTACAGTTTTACCTTTGCCGATAAAATCCCATTTATCAATTTTCGTTTTATCTGGCGTTGGCATTGGAAGTTCAGTTGCCTTTGCAAGAGCTTGTAAGCGGAACTCAGTCAACCAAGCAGCTTCATTCGCTTCGCTTGCAAATTGACGGATAGAATCTTGATCGAAAGGTAATGTACCAATTGTCATGTTTATTGCTCCTCTCTTACGCTTCTTGCTCTTCTGTTTCGTCTTCAATACCTAGTTCTTTTTTAATCCAGTCATAACCTTCAGCTTCTAAACGGTGTGCAAGCTCAGGACCGCCAGATTTCACAATACGACCATTCATCATAACGTGTACATGATCTGGAGTAATGTAGTTTAATAAACGTTGGTAGTGCGTAATCATTAAGCAACCGAAATCTTCACCGCGCATTTCGTTAATACCTTTAGATACAACTTTTAATGCATCGATATCAAGACCAGAGTCGATTTCGTCTAAGATTGCGATTTTTGGCTGAATCATCATTAATTGAAGAATTTCGTTACGTTTTTTCTCACCGCCAGAGAAACCTTCATTTAAATAACGTTGTGCCATTGCTGGATCCATTTCTAGGAATTCCATGTTTTTATCTAATGTACGGATAAATTTCATAAGAGAAATTTCATCGCCTTCTTCGCGGCGCGCATTAATTGCAGAACGTAAGAAGTCAGCATTTGTTACTCCGCTAATTTCACTTGGATATTGCATTGCTAAGAATAGACCAGCTTGTGCACGCTCATCTACTTCCATTTCTAATACATCTTCACCGTCGATGATGATGCTACCTTGTGTTACTTCATATTTTGGGTGACCCATAATTGCAGAAGATAAAGTTGATTTACCTGTTCCGTTAGGTCCCATGATTGCATGGATTTCTCCACCTTTTACTTCAAGGTTTACACCTTTTAAAATTTCTTTGCCATCAATTGATACATGTAAATCTTTAATCGTTAATGTAGAACCAGCCATCTCAATACCTCCAATAATTCTCTATATACATTTTAAAAATTCCTAAAACGTTCACATTCTCATTTTATTCTCATTCTAATTTTATATCAAATAAAATGATATCGCAAACGTTGAAAAAATGTAACAATTTTTCTGCAAATACGAACAGGAATTTTCTGCACATTACATTATGATACACCTTTCTTCCTAATTATATAAAGAAAAAAGGGCTAAGAATTTCCAGCCCTTTTTTCACCTTATTCACTTACAGGAAGCACAGCTCCTTTATATTCTTTCGTAATAAAATCTTGAATTTCTTTTGAATGTAATACTTCTACAAGTTCTTTAATTTCTTTTCTGTTTTCGTCACCTTTACGAACAGCGATAATATTTGCGTAAGGAGAATCTGATCCTTCAATTGCAATTGCATCTTTTGTTGGGTTTAACTTTGCATCAATTGCGTAGTTTGAGTTAATAAATATTGCATCGCCTTCATTGTTCTCATATAACTTTGGTGTAAGACCTGGTTCAACATCCGTTTTAAATTTCAAGTTTTTCGGATTTTCTACAATATCTTTTTCTGTTGCTTTTACAACATCTACGCCGTCTTTCAGTTTAATAACGCCGCCTTTTTGCAGAAGTGCTAACATACGTCCGCGCTCTGATACGTTATTACTCATAATTACTGTTCCGCCGTTTGGAAGGTCTTTTAAACTTTTATATTTCTTAGAGTAAATTCCCATAGGCTCTAAATGAATTTTTCCTGCATTTACAAATTTATATCCTTTTTCTTGGATCTCTTTCTCTAAATACGGAATGTGTTGGAAGTAGTTCGCATCCAAATCTTTACTAGCTAACGTTTCATTTGGTAGTACATAGTCTTGGAATTTTTTTATTTTTAATGTAATCCCCTTTTTCTCTAATAGTGGTTTCGCTTTTTCTAAAATAACTGCATGCGGTACGTTAGAAGCACCCACTACAATTGTTTTCTTATCTTTTTCGCTGCTACCACAAGCAGCTAATGCAAATACAAATACAGCAATAAGTGCTGAAAATAATACCTTTTTCATGTTATGACACCCTTCCTTTTCACAATATTCAAAATAGTAATTTTATAGAAAGTCTTCGTCTGAGACGAAAACTCTTCTTTATCTTTTATCAAGCCGCTTCGTAAAGAAGTCACCAAGCACTTGAATAATAAATACGATAACAAGCACAAGAATTGTTGCCATAAAAGTTACATCGCTATTGTTACGCTGGAACCCCTCTAAATAAGCAAGTGTACCAAGGCCGCCTGCACCAACCACTCCAGCCATTGCCGTATAACCGACAAGTGCAATTGCCGTTACAGTGATGCCTGAAACAAGCGCCGGCAAAGCTTCTGGTATTAATACTTTTAAAATGATTGTACTTGTCTTTGCCCCCATCGCTTTCGATGCTTCAATGACACCTTTATCAATTTCACGAAGCGCAATTTCAACCATTCTCGCATAAAACGGCGCTGCTCCAACAATTAATGCTGGCAGTGCAGCACTTGCTCCAAGAATGGTATTTAGAAGAAACTTTGTAAATGGAATGAGTAAAATAATTAAAATGATGAACGGGATAGAACGAAAAATATTTACAAACGTACCAATTACAACATTGACCGGTTTGTTCTCCCATAAATTATCTTTTCCTGTAAGAAACAGTAATAATCCAAGAATAAGACCCAATACAAATGTTGCCAGTGTGGCAACTGTCGTCATATATAACGTTTCTCTAGTAGCTTCTAGCATTGTATCCCAATCGACATTTTGAAGCAGATTATCCATGTGCAATCACCTCCAGCTCGACTTGCTCTTGTTGAATCGTTGCAACTGCTTTTGCAACCACATCTTCATCGCCATTTAAGTGAACAATTAAGCTTCCATACGCCCCGTTTGTCGTTTGTGCAATATTCCCTTGCAGAATGCTCACTTCCACTCCATCTTGCTTCATTAAATCCTGTAAAACTGGTCTTTCTACTGCTTCACCAATAAATTGCAGTTTCACGACCTTCCCTTCTGGGTATTTCTCTGCTAAATGCTCAATTGTTTCATCTGCATCTTCAGAATCTGTTATTTGCTTAACAAAGCGCTTTGTAATATCTTGCTGCGGATTACGAAATACATCCAACACGCTGCCGCTTTCAACAATCTTTCCTTTTTCCATAACAGCAACGCGGTTACAAATTTTTTGAATAACATGCATTTCATGCGTAATGAGTACAATCGTTAACCCAAGACGCTTATTAATATCGAGAAGCAAATCTAAAATTTGATCTGTCGTTTCTGGATCTAATGCTGACGTTGCTTCATCACACAATAATACTTTCGGATTATTTGCTAACGCTCTCGCAATACCGACGCGCTGCTTTTGTCCACCACTTAGCTGAGATGGATACGCATCTCCTCGTCCATCTAAACCAACAAGACGAATTAATTCATCTACACGCTGACTTCGTTTCTCTTTTGTCACCCCAGCAATTTCAAGCGGGAAAGCAATATTTTCACGAACAGTTCGTGACCAAAGTAAGTTGAAGTGCTGAAAAATCATTCCAATTTCTTGACGTGCTTCTCGAAGTTCTTTACCTGTAATTGCCGAAATCACACGCTCTCCAATCGTAATCTTTCCAGACGTTGGCTTCTCCAATTGATTAAACAAACGAATTAACGAACTCTTTCCGGCACCGCTATAGCCGATAACCCCGAAAATCTCGCCTTTTTCTATTTGTAAATTCGCATCATCCACAGCGGTAACATCACCGTGTTTAGAGCGATATATTTTCTTTACATTTTCTAAAATGATCATAGATGTCACCCCTTTTTAATTAAAAAGCGTATGCGGCTTGCCCAGAATGGAAGGGGGATGGAGCTTCTGACGTAGAGGCGTTTTTTTTCCTCGTAGGAAGAAGCGAAGCCACCGACCATTCTAGCCGCTGAAGCTGGATTATAAAAAGCGTAAGCGGCTTGCCGCTATTACTATAAAAACGTTTTGTTGTTCAAGCGTCCTCCTACACCGAAACAACAAAAAAACCTTTCTGCTTTAAAATGAGCAGAAAGGTTTATATACATAAATTACTATTATCCTTTCCTCTCATCTCTCAAAGCATTCGCTTTGCAGGAATTGGCACCATTTCAACATAAGTTGACGGTTGCCGGGCTTCATAGGGCACAGTCCCTCCACCTCTCTTGATAAGAGAAAATCAGATATAAATTTCGTCTGATTTTATCGTTATGAAGTTTTCGTTATTTTATGTTTTGAATTGTATCAACGCATGAAATAGATGTCAACAGAAATTTTTAGCAAAAAATAAACTTTCTGAAAGTTAAGCACCTACCCTTAACGGTTTGCAAATATGAAATACAGATTCTAATAATAACATCGTTCGATATGTCCCTCTATATGTAATCGCATTTCGGCGCAATAATGACTGCAAGCGAACTTGTCCTGTAATCAACAACCGCAAATCTGTTTCTTGAAAACAAACAAGCTCTTCTGTTCCCACCGCACCATTTATAAGTTCAATTTTCTCTCTTGAAATATTCAATGAATAACATTCATCTTGGAAAATAAAACAAACAACCTTTTCGAATTGTGGTAATAGTGGTTCTAAGTGATATTGCGTATTGGCATATGTTACAAATGATTGAAGCAGTGAATACAATTTCATCCTTATCACACTCCCCATATCACGTTTTACATATTACCATTCCATTTTTATCACGCGCTCTCCTGTATCATTCTCTCGACAAAAGCTGTACGAAAAACCATTTATTTCTTACTATTTCCCAAGAAATATGTCGAGGCGGCAAATTTTTTGCCGCCTATTGTAATTCCATATATAAATATTCCACAGATTGAAATGCATATATTTTCTTTACAATTTGGTTCTTCTCAAATATAAGTAAACACGGAACACTTTCAATTTGATACTCCCGCGCAAAATGCGGTGCATAATTTACATTTAGCATTCCAATTTCTAAGTGAGGCAACGCTGCCTCAACAACCGTTAGCATTTTTTTTGCAAGCTGACACGTACCGCACATTAGCGTATATACGTATAACACCGTTTTTTCTTGATCTCTAACTGCAACTTCTGCTTCATATCCTGTCCAATCGATCATTGTACCCTTCCTTACCGTAAAAATTCTGTATAGACGTCAATGTCAGCTCCCCATAAAACGTTCGCTAAATGAAATGACGGTGCAGTCGCAACCTCTCGATACGAACGATCAATGTAAATATGTTCAGCATGTGGAAATTCTCGGCGAAACTGTTTGCGTAATTTCTCCCCTGCATCATCTGCATCCACAAGAACATACACTTCTTTATCATACAGCTGGTCAATGAGTTCATCCATTTTCGACAAACCAATTGTACCATTTGTACAAACAATTTCCACCGGTTCTCTAATAATCGTTTCGATCTTTCTCTTATCTGACTTACCTTCAACAATAATTACTTTTTCCACATAGACCACTTGGCATCACCCGATCACCATATACTATGATACAACCTTGCCTTTAGTATATAGTATATTCGATATTTTAATGTTGTTTCCTGTTTATTTTTGTGAAGAAAAGCGGAAGCGGCTTGGTCAGAATGTGAGGGGGATGGAGCTTCTGACGTAGAGGTGTTTTTTACCTCGCAGGAAGAAGCGAAGCCACCGACCATTCTAGCCACTGGAGCTGGACAATAAGAAAAGCGGAGCCGACTGTTCAGTCCCGGTGGCTAAGGTTCTTTCACACAGAAGGTGCTCTTTACCTTCTCGTGGGGAAGGTTCTTAGACATGAGGGGCTAGGAGGTGAAGCTGGACAATGTAGAAAAGCGGAAGGGGCTCGTTCAGAAACATATCTAAGAAAATCTCCATTCCTATCATCTCTAAGTAGAAAAAATTCTATGTTCTATATACATCCATTTTGATTTTTCGACATCTAAGTCGCTGCTATGTAGAACAAAGATGACCTGTACTCACTTTTCCCCTTTGGTTTAACCCTTGCATGTGGCAGGAAAAGACCATGACCGCTTCTATGCATGGCCAGATGATCTCGCCCACCTAAAAAGACAGGTTTTTTGTTAGTTTTTCAATTGGCATTTCATATAATACAAATACCTTTAAAAACAGCACAACTAAAAAAGGACAGCTCACAGCTGTCCTTTTCAGATTAGTCTTGATTAATCATTTCTTCGTATTGCTCTGCAGTTAATAATTTCTCCACTTGGCCTGCATCTTCAAGCTCAACTTTAACCATCCATGCACCTTCGTATGGAGATTCGTTAACAAGCTCTGGCTTGTCATTTAAGTCTTCGTTTACTGCTACAACTTTACCTGCTACAGGTGCGTATAGTTCAGAAACTGTTTTAACAGACTCTACGCTTCCGAATGGCTCGTCAGCTTCAATTGTTGCACCAACTTCAGGAAGTTCCACGAATACGATATCTCCTAATTCGTGTTGTGCGAAATCTGTAATACCGATGATAACTTGGTTGCCTTCAACTTGTACCCATTCGTGCTCTTCAGAGTAACGTAATTGTTTTGGAATGCTCATGTCTGTACCTCCAATGAATGTATTAATTATGTAAAAGCACCTTATTGGTACTTTTTCCACACGCTTTCAAATTGCTCTTCATTAAAGCCAACCGTTACATCATTACCGCCTGTTACAATTGGTCGTTTGATTAACATGCCATCAGAAGCGAGCATGTCTAACATTTCCTCTTCACTTGCATCTTTTAGCTTGTCCTTTAATCCAAGCTCGCGGTAACGCATTCCACTTGTGTTAAAGAATTTTTTTAATGGTAATTCACTTTTTTCATATATACTACGAAGTTCCTCCTTAGAAGGCGGATTTTCGACAATATGAACCATTTCATACGCTACATCATTTGTTTCTAACCATTTTTTTGCCTTTTGACATGTTCCACATTTTGGGTATGAATAAAATGTTACTGACATACATTCACCTACTTTTCACTAACCTTTACCCTTATCATATAAAAAATATTTTTTCATTTCAAACTTTAACTTATTTCGCTAAAAATTTCTTTTATCCTGCAAAATTTTTATTTTTTTACAGAGTCTTAAAAACATTTTACTACCGAAAAAAAATTATCTCAATAGAATATTATAAAATATTAATATATAGTTTTTAAAATACTGAATGTTATATTAATTTATATTGTTTTTTAATAAATCATCATGTATTCTCTTTAAGGTACAATAAAAATTCTTAACCTTATGTATTACTTGAAACTTTTATATTAATTCTTTTGTTCTATACGTTATAGTACATAAAGAAAAGGAGATCATTTATTATATGGAGCTACAAATTCAATCAGTAACCCAAGAACAAATTCACGAATTCACAGATCAAACTATTATTCAGTTGCAACTTGAAGAATTAGATCAGTTCACAGACACAAAGTTAAAAACAACAACATTGTCCATTACGATAAACAAAGAAATTCTCCAGTTTCAAATTACAGCTCAAAGT
Organism: Bacillus sp. JJ864; assembly: GCF_036963045.1. NCBI lineage: Bacteria > Bacillati > Bacillota > Bacilli > Caryophanales > Bacillaceae > Bacillus > Bacillus sp. JJ864. The sequence continues at coordinate 69,252 of NZ_JBALLY010000014.1, forward strand.
GGAATGCAAAACAATATGTACTGTAAAACGTATGCCGTTCCTGTAAAAGCATTTCACTACATCCTTGTATCGACACAAGAAGATTCAGAGCAAGTAAATGCGAATATGCAAGTATTTGGACATCAAGGTGAATTTCTCTTACATGAGAAGCTTTCTTTACATCATGTAAATAGCATTCATACAACATATTCAGAATTTACGGAGTTTTTCGTAACATTGAATGAAAAGGTTACCAAATATATCAATCAATATAGACAATCTCTTTAAACTCTCACATAATATTTTATCGATATAATAAATGTAAGATAAAATACAAAAAAGAGACGACTGTCAACTCCCCACTACTTAAACGCTCATACCTTTTAAAGTTGGGGCTTTTTCATTAGCCGTCTCTTATATAAATCCATTTTGACTTTTCAACATATAGATTGCTGCTATGTAGAAAAAAAGATTCTGCTACTTTCTTTCTCCCTTTGTTTGAACTTCGCATGTGTCAGGAAAAGGCCCTGACCGCTTCCACGCATGGCCAGACGCTCTCGCCCACCTAAATGAAAAGGGATTTGTGTAAGTTTTTTAATTTGGATTTATATATTTTTTATTCTTTAATTTTAAATTGGGAAATCAATCCTTCTAATTCTTCAATTTTTGTCTTTATTTGCATGGATTGATTTGTTATTTCTGTAATTGATGATGCTTGTGTTTGAATTGCTTGTACAGTCTCATTCGTATCTTTTTCTACTTTTGTAGAAGTCTCTGACACTACTGATAGTGAAGCATTAATTTCTTCCGTTCCAGCAGACATTTCTTCTGTTGTAGCTGACACTTCTTGAATTTGCTGCGTTATCTTATGAATGTCTTTCATAATAATTGAAAACGCTTGATCTGCTTCATTAGCGGCATTTCTTCCTTGCGTTGCTTCTTCTTGTCCTTTTTTCATGATTTGAACGGTATCTTTTGTATCTTGCTGAATGGATTTAATTAAATCATTAATTTCATTTGCAGATTGCTTTGACTGTTCAGCTAAATCTCTCACTTCAGCTGCAACAACTGCAAAACCTTTGCCATTTTCTCCTGCACGCGCTGCCTCAATTGCAGCATTTAAAGCAAGCAAGTTTGTTTGTTCCGCAATATTCGTAATCGCATTTAAAGCTTTATCTATCTCTTGCGTACGCATAACAAGGCGTTCTATCACCGTAGATGTTTCCTCAACAACTTTATGAACATTATTCATTTGCGTAATGGATTGCTTAATAACTTCACTTCCACTATTCACACGGTCTGTTGTAACAACAGCAACTTCAGCAACAGTTGATGCTGATTCAGCTACTGTTTGAACGCCATCTGCTACATCATTCATTGCTGTTGAACTCTCTTGAATACTCGTAACTTGTCCTACTATTTGTCTGTTCACTTCATGAATTGTTTGAACAGCTTCGTCAGAGATTTGAGATGCCTGTTTTGTATTTTGCAGCATACTTTCAGTAGAGGTGGTAACCTCGTGTGCCATCACCTTTACTTTTCCCATTAGTTGCTGCAAGTTGTCTAGCATATGATTAAAAGAAGTAACAATATTCCCTAATTCATCATCTGCTTGATAAGAAGTACGTATGACTAAATTTCCGTCCGCTACTTCTTTCATATCATGTTGTAATAAAGTAATTGGACGTTGAATAGCTGTTTTAATGATATACCCAATGAAGATAATAATTCCAGTCGATATAACTGAAATAATAATAAACATCATTATTGTCGTTCCCGCACTGCTAGCATTGCTTTTCTGTAATTGTTCTGCTTTATTACTATTATATTTAATAAGCTCGTCAATACTCTTACTTGTTTTTTGCATATCTGGCTCAACTTCTTTTAAATAATAAATATAAGCCTCTTCGTTTTTATTTTGCATTGCTAAATTTTTTGATTCATTTATGTGCAGCCTTAATCCTTCAAGATTTTTTTGAAAACCTTCATATAATTGTTTTTCTTCTTGTTCGTCTATCTTAGACTCATATTCTTTTAATAATTGATTGTTATCGCTCTGCAATTGATCCATTCTATTTACTAATTCTTTATTTCTGTTTTCATCAGTTGTGACCATAAGTTCCACAAGACTCTTAATAGAATAATTAAAATTGGACTCTACAGACTCTATCCAATAAATTGGAAGTAACCTTTCTTCATACATGCTTCCAGAAGCTTCACCCATTTTCACCAATCCCTTATACCCTACAACTGATAAGAGAATACACGCAATACTAGCTATAATCATTAATACATTTAATTTCGTTCCGATTTTACTATTTTTTAACAATGACATTACATCACGCCTTTCTTTAATCTTTATATTACGTTATATAGTTTAAAACAAAAAACGACAAAAAACGATATTTTATTTAGTGAAATATCGTTTTTTGTCGTTTTTATTTCAAATGAAAGTTCATTACCAAATTTTGTGATTGAAGCATAAAAAAGAAAACATTTATGTAATCCTGGCAATAATGTTAGCGATCAAACAAACATTAGGAGGGTTCATAAATGCTTTCTGTACCACTAGATTTGCCAGATTTTAAAGTTTCCGATGGCAGCTATTGTGGTTGACAGTATCATGCCGTTCAAAAGGTAACACAGGCTTTAGATCAAGTAAGAAAGACATATTCTAAACTAAAAAATGCTCGGTTCCTTTTACTTAAAGGTAATGAAAAATTAAGAGATACTCAGCGAGTAAAACTAGATACAATCCTTGAAGAACATCCTAATCTCGCCTTAGCTTATTATCTAAAAGAAACCTTTAGAGACTTTTATAAGTTAAACAACTTTGACGATGCTTTAGAACCTTTGGAAGAATGGATTCAACTCGCTTGGAGTAGTCCATATCCGTCCTTTCATGAAGTTGCAAAAACACTTACACACTGGAAGGCAGAAATCCTTCAATACTTTTTATCTCCCTATACAAATGGTAGAACTGAAGGAACGAATCATAAAATAAAGAACATAAAAAGAAGAGCTTACGGCTACCGCAATTTAGAACGATTTAGGCTGCGTGTATTTCTAGAATGTACAGGTAGTAATACTTATAAAAGTCATGTAGCGTAAATTTCTATTTCTTCAGCTATAACGATGGTAGTTGATAGACGAGAAGCCGTCTCTTACATTTATAAATTATTTTTATTGTCCAATTTTAAATTGTGAAAGTAATCCTTCTAACTCTTCAATTTGTTTCTTTATTTGCATGGATTGATTTGTTATTTCTGTAATTGATGATGCTTGTGTTTGAATTGCTTGGACAGTCACATCCGTATCTTTTTCTACTTTTGTAGAAGTTTCTGATACTACTGATAATGAAGCGTTAATTTCTTCCGTTCCAGCAGACATTTCTTCTGTTGTAGCTGAGACTTCTTGAATTTGCTGCGTTATCTTATGAACGTCTGTCATGATTGTTGAAAATGCTTGGTCTGCTTCATTAGCAGCATTGCTTCCTTGTTTTGCTTCTTCTTGCCCTTTTTTCATAATTTGAACAGTATCTTTTGTATCTTGCTGGATGGATTTAATTAAATCATTAATTTCATTTGCAGATTGCTTTGACTGTTCAGCTAAATCTCTCACTTCAGCTGCAACAACTGCAAAACCTTTGCCATTTTCTCCTGCACGCGCTGCTTCAATTGCTGCATTTAAAGCAAGCAGGTTTGTTTGTTCCGCAATATTTGTAATCGCATTTAAAGCTTTATCTATCTCTTGCGTACGCATAACAAGACGTTCTATCACCGTAGATGTTTCTTCAACAACTTTATGAACATTATTCATTTGCGTAATGGATTGCTTGATTACTTTACTTCCACTATTCACACGATCTGTTGTGACAACAGCAACTTCAGCAACAGTTGATGCTGATTCAGCTACTGTTTGAACGCCCTCTGCTACGTCATTCATTGCGATTGAACTTTCTTGAATACTCGTAACTTGTCCTAATATTTGTTTGTTCACTTCATGAATTATTTGCATAGCTTCATTAGAGATTTGAGATGCTTGGTTTGTATTTTTCAACATGCTATCAGTTGAGGTAGTAACCTCTTGTGCCGTTACCTTTATTTTTTCCATTAGTTGTTGTAAATTGTCTAACATATAATTAAAAGAAGTAACGATATTTCCTAATTCATCATTTGCTCGATAAGAAGTACGTATGACTAAATTCCCATCCGCTACTTCTTTCATATCGTGTTGTAATAAAGTAATTGGACGCTGAATAGCTGTTTTAATGATATATCCAATAAACACAATAACCGCAATCGCTATAACTGAAATAACGATAAAGGTTAGCACCATATCGTTCATGTTACTAACATTATCTTTCTGTAATTGTTCTGCCTTATTAGTATTATACTTAATGAGTTCTTGAATACTATCAATTGACTTTTGTATAGCGGGCTCAACTTCTTTTAAATAATAAGCATAAGCCTCTTCGTTTTTATTTTGCACTGCTAAATTTTGTGCTTCATTTATTTTCGTTCTGAACTCTTGATAATTTTTCTGAAAATCTGCATATAATTGTTTTTCTTCTTGTGAAGTAATCTTAGACTCATATTTTTTTAATAGCTGCTGATTCTCACTCTTTAATTGATCCATTCTACTTACTAATTCTTTGTTTCTTTTATCATCAGTTGTAAGCATAAGTTCCATAAGGTTTTTAGCACCATAATGAAAATTAGATTCTACAGCTTCTATACAGTAAATTGGCAGCAATCTTTCTTCATACATACTTCCAGAAGCTTCACCTGTCTTCATCAATCCCTTATATCCTATAACCGATAAAATAATACATGCAATACTAGCTATAATCATTAACGCGTTTAACTTTGTACCAATCTTACTATTTTTAAAAAATGACATTACAACACCCCTCTTTAAATCTTAATATTACGTTATATAGTTTAAAACAAAAAATGACAAAAAACGATATTTTATTTAAAAACTACCGTTTTTTGTCGTTTTTATCCCAAATTAATAACTCCTGTATTTAAACAAACGTTTGATTAATGCTGCCAAAGCGGAACGGACATGTTAATCAAACGTTTGTTTAAAAATTGTTTCACCCCTATCGACACCTCAAAATATGATACATATGAACCACTCCTACACATGGTCAGATGCTCTCTCCCATCCTAAAAAGAAAAGTTTTTTATATCAGTTTTGCAATTTGTATAGTGACAAAACTGTAAGCTTAGTTGTAAAAAATGTTAGAAAAATCGATGGTTCAGTTCCATTTTTTATATTATAATTTTTCAAGTTCCAAGTTATTACATTATAAACAGGAGAATTACTATGAAAAATAATAAGTTTTTAGCCTTTATTCCATTATCTTATCTACTCCTACTCATACCTGTAAGTGCTCTTTATGACGTACTAAATCACTCCACAGTAGGTGCTGTAAATGTAACAACAAAAATAGATGAGTGGATTCCATTTACAAAAGAATTTATCGTTCCCTATTTACTTTGGTTTCCTTATTTATATGGCGCTCTTATTTATTACTGCTTTGCAGATCGAAAGCTCTATTACGTTACATTAAGTAGTGTACTATTCGGGAAACTCACTTCCTTTAGCGTCTATTATATGTGGCAATCAACGGTAACGCGCCCTGAAGTCATCGGCAATGATGTATTTGCTAATTTAGTGCGCTATATTTATAGTATCGATCAACCTGTGAATTGTTTTCCAAGCATTCACGTACTCACAACATTTGTCATTATGATTACAGCCTATAAGCGAAAAGAACAGAATAAATGGGTGTACGGCCTGCTAACATTTGTTGGTGTACTCATTATTTTATCTACCTTATTTACAAAACAGCACGTCTTTGTAGATGCGGTAGCAGGTGTCGTACTAGGAAGCTTCCTCTATGCCGCTATACACTATGTATTTGAATCACGTGAGCAAAAGGTTACTGTGCAAGCCGGAATATAATCTATAACAAAAAAAGCAGACTGTGGCTTCTTCAGTCTGCTTTTCTCTATGTAAGAGGAGATTTTCAAATTGGCATACTCTATATAAATTCATTTTGATTTTTCAACATATAAATCGCTTCTGCAGAGACCTGCATTCGCTTTCTCCCTTTGTTTTAAACTTTGCATGTGGCAGGAAAGGGCCCTGACCGCTTCTATGCACGGTCAGATGCTCTCACCCACCTAAAAAGAAAGAGGAGTTTTTATGTCGGTTTTCAATTTGTATTTATATAACAAACACTCTTACTAATCTTTAAGATTGTGGTACAGTCATATCGCCTGGTTTAATGCGACCTGCCTTTTTCAACATGATATACAGTATATAAGAAACAGCTACTGGAATTACGATATAAGTAATCACCATCGCTGGAACAACGCTAAGTCCTTGCTTAGAAATTAAATTAATTGGTGCGATAAGGGAACTAAGCCCAAGACCGGCAATTTCTTTCCCTGCTGTAAGGTGGAATCCAAGTGCCGATACAGGTCCTACAATTGCACTCGCAACAACAGTTGGTACAAGAATCATTGGATTTTTAGTAATATTCGGGAGCTGTACTTTTGGTGTACAAAGAGCCTGGGCTAATATACCACCTAAATTATTTTCCTTCGCAGAGATAACAGCGAATCCAATAAATTGAGCAACGCATCCCGCTAGTGCAGCACCACCTGCCACGCCGTCTAGGCTAAGGGCAATTGCTAAAGCTGCTGATGACGCTGGAGAAATTAACAACAATCCCCAAACAACTGCAAGTACAATAGAAGCGATAAATGGACTACCAGCTGAGCTATCTTTAATAAATGCGCCAACTGCATTTAAGACTGGGCTAATATTTTGAGATAGCCAAATCCCGACTAAACCTGAACCTAATATTGCCGCAAGCGGAACGAGCATCATATCTAAAGCTGTTTTTCCGCTTAATCGTTTACCGATATAAACCGCTAAAGTCGCTGTTAATAATGCACCGATTGGTTCACCAGTTTTAATCATCAAACCAGCTGCAGTAATTGTAATCGATCCAGCTCCAATTGCTCCGGCAACCATCGCTGAGAAAATGACAAGTCCATTTGCTCCGAGCATAAAAGCAATTCCTGCCCCAATTGCCGGTGCCATAAGTGATTTCGCAACAACTCCGATTGTAATTAACATCGTAATATCAGCAATTCTCCCTATATTCTCAATAAGTAGACCAATTCCAAGAGATACGAAAATACCTTGTGCAATTCCGGCAGATCCTTTGAATACACGAGACATGATATATTCCTTCATCTATTTCACCTTCTTCTAGTTTAGTAACCGATTGTTTTCATGTAGTCACGTAACATATCATTTGATTTTGCAAATCGGCTTTCTTCAGCTTCTGTTAAGTTCAACTCAACAATTTCTTTTATGCCATCTCTTGTAATGATAGCTGGGACACCTGTACAAATTTCATATTCACCATCTAAAATTGCTGATACCGCAATAATACGATGATCGTCATTAAAGATAGAACGTGCAATATAAGCTAAGGAGTTTCCGATACCGTAGTATGTAGTTCCTTTTCGTTTATAAAATTCCCAACCTGCTTCTTAGTGTAGTCTGATTTGTTTTATGTACTTTACACTTTTTATTATAGGAGTTTTTACCATATAAACCATGTATAATTTGTGAAATATATCACAAATTATTTGGACAAAGTTCCGAATGTTTCATTTTCACACAAAAAAACGAGTAACGTCTCGATTACGTCACCCGTTTGTTAATTCTGTTCTTATCCCGCATTAACGGGCAGTAAGACCCCCACCTCACGCTTGAGAGAGAAACGAAGAAAATAGGTGAGGGATAACTGCCCATAAAAGCCCGATTGGGCGGGCTTTCCATCAGTGAGAAAAGCATCACTGATAGAAGTTTCACTTTATTGCATACTTAATTGACTCTTCAATTGCTGAACAATCGTTGGATTTGCCGGAGCTGCTGGTTGGTAATAATTCTTTTGCTTCGCGTATTCATACAAATTACGCTGACGTGCTTCGTCTTGATTACGAATTTGAATTAACGTTTGATATAATTGCTCGTTATTCGTTTGAGCAATGTAATTCGCATAGCCTGTTAAACTTGCATTTAATTCAGCTAAATAATCATTTACCATATCTTTTTCATTCATGTTCTTTACGCTCCTATCCTAGAAACGACATTAATCGTTGTTTCGTATTTTGTGCATCTTGTACATCTTTTTGCAGCATCTGCTTCAGCTGCGGGTCCGTACATGCCTGTGCATACTCCTGTAATTTGTGAATAACTGTTGCATGTCCGCCAATAAGATGACGTAAATTTTCCACTTCAAGTTCATTTAAATTTTGCATCGTAACGGCCTTCCTTTCTTGGTTCATTCAACATTTAGTATTTATTTATTTTCAGATTGTATGCATCAAAAAAACCTTAGAATGACTTCTAAGGTTTTATACTCTCATCGCATGTAGTCCTTTAATAAACGTTTCCAGTAATACATGTAAACTTGTATCTAAATCCAGCGGCAACCCAAATCCACCTTGCTGTTCAATCGACGCAAATCCATGACAAATACTTCTGAATCCGCGCGTTGCATGAAGTGCATTCTCTCCTTCTAAGCCGTATTGCTGTAAAATATGAAGACAAAGCTCTACAATTCCGTCCCCTGTTCGTTGCACTTCTTCATCTCGTAAAAAAGTTGCTTCATACAATCCAGAATGTTTTCGGACAAACGCCACATACGCTTCTCCTAATGCATGAATTGCCCCGTCCATACTTTTACCCTCTACCGCCTCTTGCAGCGCCTCATGCAGCTGCTTTATTCCGTAAATACCAAGATTTTTTCGTACATCTTGTAACCCTTTCACATGATTATATAAAGAGGGAGAACGTATTCCCAGCCTTTGCGATAATGACGCTAGTGTTACTTCTTGTATCCCATTTGTATCTGCGATTTCTGCCGCTGTATCTACAATTTTCTGTAATGTAAGTCCGATTCTCGGTGACATAAATTAACCCTCTTTCATACTTTCTACATTTCGCTTTGCTTCCTTAATCGCACGGTCTATTGCAGCGCCTGGATTATTTATCATTTTCCCATGCCCTGCCGCAAGCAAGGAAGGCTCATATTCTCTTAGCTTCTCTGCACTCTGTAATGCTATTTCTTTACTCCACGTTGCCATCGCAGGAAACGGAAACCAAAAGTTCATTTGTCCCGAAACAGCCATGCCCCCTCTTGTTTGAAATGCATCCCCGGCAATAAGAGCTTTATTTCTCGTATCAAGAAACGACATGGAACCTGGTGTATGTCCCGGCGTTGCTATCGCAAGAAGCGATCCAATTCGGTCCTCATCCTCTAATAAAACATCCGGTCTCGTTTTCACTTTTTTCGGGACACCGCCCTTTATCGGCGTATTTGATTCATCCCTTTGTAATGTCGTATCTCCTTCTAACAAACGTGCATCCCGCTTAGATATATAAACAGGAACATGAGGAAGTACTTCCTTTAACTTATCTAGCGCACCGATGTGATCATCGTGCGCATGCGTTAATACAATATTAGCAATTGGTTTTCCTATTTTCTCAGCCGCTTGTAAGATGCCTTTCGCGCTATATGGAAGTGCCGCATCAATTAAAGTTAAACCCTCTTCTTCCTCCACAAAATAACAATTCACAGGAAACACTCTTGGTAAAAATGACAATTGATATACTGTTTTTTCGTGCATCATTCTCATATTTCCAGCTCCCTTTTCTTAAAACTAATGTTGTTAGTTTTATTATACTAATGGCATTAGTTTTTGTCGCTGAAAATTCTATTTTTGTAAAAAAAAGAATAATTTTTACATGATTCCATTCCAACAACTCGACGATTCACACGTCGAACATCGTCGAAGGGTCTTTCTATCATGTCGAATCGCCGATAAATCTGCTATTTGCGTCGATATATTGTCAAACTCAAAAGAAGGAGCTGCCCTCAAAAGGCAGCTCCTTCACATTTATTAAACTGTATAACGCTCATCCTCTAATACTTTCGCTGCGATTTCACGTTTCTTCGGAATGACGTTAATTGGTGTATGACGTGTTAATTTACGAAGTGCAGATAACATCATGCGTAGCATATCGCCATTTTCAACAGCGATAATTGTTTCTTTTGCATCTGCTTCGATTTGGTTGAATGCTTCTTGGCAGAATACCTCTGTGTAAAGAACTTTTTGTTTGTTCTTCTCAAGGCCTGTTACTTTGATTGCTTTTTCTGTACGAAGAACAGCTGATTCCATTGCGTATAAGTTATTTACGATATCCGCAATGTTCACAAGAACTTCTTGTTCTTTGTCTAAGCCTTTACCGTATTTTTGAACAGATAAACCAGCAACCATTAAGCCGATTTTCTTCGCATTTTTTACTAAATGTTTTTGAAGTGCTAATGGCTCATCGCCTACTTCTTCTGGCATCATCATCATTAACTGTTCTTGTAATTTTTGTGCTTCTTGTAAAAGTGGTAATTCGCCTTTCATTGCTTTACGTAGGAACGTGCCTGGTACGATTAAGCGGTTAATTTCGTTCGTACCTTCGAAAATACGGTTAATACGAGAGTCGCGGTACATTCTTTCAATCTCGTACTCTGCCATAAATCCGTAACCACCATGAATTTGGACACCTTCATCCACTACGTAATCTAATACTTCAGAACCGAATACTTTGTTTAAAGAGCACTCAATTGCATATTCAGCAATTGAAGCTGCAACAGCTTTTCCGTCTTTTACTTCTTCTTCGGATAATGTGCTCATGCGGCTTTCAAATAAACCAACTGTACGATATACAGAGCTTTCCGCTGCATAAATTTTCGCTGCCATATTTGCAAGTTTCTCTTGAATTAATGGGAAGCGAGCAATTGGTTGTTTAAATTGTTGACGTTGATTTGCATATTGCGCTGAAATTTCTAACGCGCGTTTTGAAGAACCAACTGTACCAACACCTAATTTATAGCGGCCGATATTTAAAATGTTAAAGGCAATGACATGACCTTTCCCAATTTCACCAAGGACATTTTCTTTCGGTACTAGCGCATCTTCTAAAATTAACGTACGAGTAGAAGAACATTTAATACCCATTTTCTTTTCTTCTGGGCCTGTCGATACGCCTGGGTATTCTTTTTCTACGATAAACGCTGTGAAATGTTCGCCATCTACTTTTGTATATACAACGAATACATCAGCGAAAGCAGAGTTTGTAATCCATTGTTTTTCACCGTTTAATACGTAGTGTGTACCTTCTGCATTTAAGCGAGCCGTTGTTCTTGCACCTAATGCATCAGATCCAGAACCTGGCTCTGTTAATGCGTATGCAGCTAATTTTTCGCCTGTTGCTAACGCTGGTAAATATTTTTGCTTTTGCTCTTCGGTACCGAATAATACGATTGGTAACGATCCAATACCAACGTGCGCACCGTGCGTAATTGCAAAGCCGCCTGCACGAGAGAATTTCTCTGCAATTAATGCAGAACTAACTTTATCAAGACCAATACCGCCATACTCTTCTGGCACATCAGCACCTAATAAGCCAAGCTCGCCAGCTTCTTTTAATAAGCGAACAGAGCGATCAAACTCATGTTGCTCTAAATATTCAAGCTCTGGCAATACTTCATTTACGATAAAATCTTCTGTCGTTTTCGCAATTAATTTATGCTCATCGCTATAATCTTCCGGCGTAAACACTTGCTCGATTGTAATATCATCAATTAAAAAGCTACCGCCTTTTACTGCACTTCCTACTGTTTTTTCCATGAAAAATTCCTCCTTCATATTTTCATAGGCCGCTTCTCTCACCGTAAGAGAAGCTAGCCCTTCTTTTTTGCATACACTCTTGTTTCTTACACTGTTTATCTATCTAGGTCTATTTTTATTTATGTTGCGGTTACGTTAAACAAAAGGTGATATACACTCGCTCTCGCCCTTTGTTTTAAAACCCTTGCACGTGGCAGGAAAAGGTCCTGACCGCTTCTATGCATGGCCAGACGCTCTAGCCCTACCTAAAAGAAAAGGTTTTCATTTCCGCTTTTATATTATCCAGTTCCAGCGGCTAAAACAGTCGGTGGCTTCGCTTCTTCCGTCGAGGCAAAAAGCGCCTCTATGTCAGAAGCTCCATCCCCCTCCTGTTCTGAGCGAGCCGCTTCCACTTTTATATTATCCAGCTCCGTCTCCTAGCTCTTTTCGTCTAAGAACCTTCCACACGAGAAAGTAAAGAACACTTTCTGTGTGAAAGAACCTTAGCCGTCAGAGCTGAACAGTCGACTCCGCTTTTAAAGTAATTCAAACACTCCAGCAGCACCCATTCCGCCGCCGATACACATTGTTACAATACCGAATTGCTCATTGCGGCGTTTCATCTCATGAATAAGAGATAATGTTAATTTTGCTCCTGTACAACCAAGCGGGTGTCCAAGGGCAATTGCTCCGCCATTTACGTTTACTTTTTCTTCATCTAGTCCAAGTTCGCGAATAACTTGGATAGATTGCGATGCGAATGCTTCATTTAGTTCAAATAAGCCGATATCAGATAACTCTAAGCCCGCTAATTTTAACGCTTTCGGAATCGCTGCAATTGGACCAATTCCCATTACTTCTGGTGGTACACCAGCTACTGCAAAGGAGCGGAATTTCCCAAGCGGCTGTAGTCCGTCGCTTACTGCTTTTTCACGATCCATTAGTAGTACTGCTGCTGCGCCGTCACTCATTTGTGAAGAGTTACCAGCAGTTACAGTGCCGCGCACATTAAATGCTGGTCGCAGTTTCCCAAGTATATCTAGCGTCGTATCTGCTCTTACGCCTTCATCTTGTGAGAACACAATCATTTCTTCTTGCAGCTTATTGTTTGCTCCAACAGTGCGAAGCGTTACATCAACAGACACTGTTTCATCTGCAAACTTTCCTTCTGCTAACGCTTTTGCCGCACGCTGATGGCTTCTTACCGCAAATGCATCTTGCTCCTCACGGGAAATGCCATATTTTACAGCAACCTGTTCTGCTGTATGTCCCATGCCCATATAATATTCTGGAGCCGATTCAACAAGGCGGCTATTCGGACGAACAACGTGCCCCATCATTGGTACTAAACTCATCGATTCAGCACCGCCGGATAATACTGCCTCTGAATGCCCAAGCATAATGCGCTCTGCACCGTAAGCGATACTTTGTAATCCTGAAGAACAGTAGCGGTTAATAGTAATAGCCGGAACGTCATAAGAAAGTCCTGCTAGCCCGCCGATATTACGTGCCATATTTAAGCCTTGCTCTGCTTCTGGCATCGCACAGCCAAAAATTAAATCGTCAATTGGACCGTCATAGTTATTTGCACGTTTTAACGTTTCTTTTACAACTAATGCCCCTAAGTCATCAGGACGCACTGTATTTAATGATCCTCTCTTCGCTTTCCCGACAGGCGTTCTTGCCCCTGCAACAATAACAGCTTCTCTCATGAACAATCTTCCTCCTTAGTTACGTAATGGTTTTCCTTTTACAAGCATGTGCTGCATTCTTGCTTGTGATTTCATTTCGCTCACTAAACTAATAAACGCCTCGCGTTCCACATCCAATAAATATTGCTCATCCACTTCTGTTCCGTATGGGACTTTTCCGCCAGCAATGACGTATGCGAGTTTTTTCGCAATGTGCAGGTCATACTCGGAAATGTAGCCAGATAAATGCATCGCTTCTGCTCCAAGCGCAAGTGTTGCATATCCTGTTTCCCCAACAACCGGAATCTTTTTACGAATTGGTGCTTTATAGCCTGCTTCATATAACACAAGCGCCTTTTGTTTTGCATCGTATAGTAAGTGATCACCATTGACGCTAATACCATCTTTATCACCTAAGAAGTTATGAGAAACTGCTTCTTGCGCAGATGTTGAAACTTTCGCCATCGCTACTGTTTCAAACACTTTGTTTGCGACTTTTTGTAGATCGAATTCAACACCATTTGCCATTTTGTTCAGATGTTTAATGTATAGCTCTTTGTTACCACCTCCGCCAGGGATTAAACCAACACCAACTTCTACTAATCCCATATACGTTTCACTAGAAGCTTGAATACTAGCTGCTGGTAAGCAAACTTCTGTACCGCCGCCAAGTGTCATACCGTAAGGCGCTGCCACAACTGGTTTTGAGCAGTATTTAATTTTCATCATTGCATCTTGGAAGTTTTTCACGACCCACTCAATTTCAAAGTAGTTGTCATCTTGCGCTTCCATTAAGATCATTGCAAGGTTCGCACCAACGCAGAAGTTCTTCGATTGGTTTCCGATAACAAGTCCTTTATAATTCTTTTCTACTTCATCAACAGCGTAGTTAATCATTTGCGTAATATCCATGCCAATTGCGTTGCTCTTAGAATGGAACTCTAAGCAAAGAATGCCGTCTCCTAAATCAATTAGGCTTGCTCCGCTATTTTTCTTTAGTACGCCATTTTTCTCTTTCAATTGTTTTAGAGAAATCGCCTTTTTATTACGAACGATTTGTTTGTATTCACCGTTATCATAGTAATAGCTCTCGCCGTTATCATGTTTATAGAACGATGTAACACCTTTCTCAATCATTTCCTTTACCCAAGCTGGAACAACCCCGCCGTTCTCTTCCATCTTCTGAATGGATTTTTCAACGCCAATTGCATCCCAAATTTCAAATGGACCTTGCTCCCAGCCGAATCCCCACTTCATCGCATTATCAATTGCGACGATATCATCAGCAATTTCTTTCGTAAGCTTTGCTGCATATAGAAGAGTTGGCGTTATAATGTTCCACAGCAATTCACCAGCGCGGTCTTTTGCATATACAAGCGCTTTCAATTTATTCGCTAATCCTTTTTCTTGTTTACTTAGCTCAACAGAAGCTGCTTTCAACTTTTTACGCGCTTCGTATTCCATCGTTTCAGCATTTAACTCTAAAATCTCTTTTCCTTGTTTTAAGAAGAAGCCTTGACCTGTTTTACTTCCAAGCCATTTTCTTTCTAACATATCATGCATGAAAGCTGGTACTTTGAAAACTTCGCGCTCTTCTTCTTGTATATTTTCATATACGTTATTTGCAACGTGAACAAATGTGTCCAATCCGACAACATCTAATGTGCGGAACGTTGCGCTTTTTGGACGGCCAATTAACGGACCTGTTACAGAATCTACTTCTCCAACGCTGTAGCCGCGTTTTACCATTTCTTGCAGTGTCACAAGCAGTCCGTACGTACCGATACGGTTTCCAATAAAGTTTGGTGTGTCTTTTGCAACAACAACACCTTTTCCAAGTACATCTTCGCCAAACAGTTTCATAAAGTCTAACACATGTGGATCTGTATCTTTTGTTGGTATAATCTCAAGAAGTTTTAAATAACGTGGTGGGTTAAAAAAGTGCGTTCCTAGGAAGTGTTTTTGGAAGTCATCTGAACGCCCTTCGATCATCTTTTCAACAGAAATGCCCGATGTATTTGAGCTCACAATAGAACCTGGTTTCCGAACAGCTTCTACCTTTTCAAATACTTTCTTTTTAATATCTAAATTTTCAACAACAACTTCAATAATCCAATCAACATCAGCAAGGCGTTCCATATCATCTTCCATATTTCCCGCTTCAATTAACGCTAAGTTTCCTTTTACAGTAAGAGGAGCTGGTTTTTGCTTTAACAACTTTTGCAACGCTCCGTTACTGAAACGATTTCGTACACTTTTATGTTCTAATGTAAGTCCCTTCGCTTCTTCCTCTTTCGTAAGCGATGATGGTACAATATCAAGCAATAATGTCGGTATACCGATGTTAGCTAAATGTGCAGCAATTCCAGAACCCATTACACCAGAACCAAGAACTGCAGCCTTTTTAATTTGGAACATCCAATTCTCCCCCTTATTCTTGAATGAATGCTCATTCAATTTTTCGACAAACGTCGCAATCTATGAATGAGCCTCTACTAATAAATATATGCTAACGTTTAAATTTTCGCAATATATTTAAAAATAAAATTTTCTGAACTTATTTCTTTTTTCATATTTTGGACATGATATGTAGTGAACTTCCTTTCTTAAAACACTTGATCAAACGGAGGCATAACTTATGGCTAAAATTAAAAAAAATCCATCAAAAGCAGGTATTAGTTCAACAAGCGTAACAGGAAATGCTGGTCCAGTTGATCGCGGCATCGAAAAAGGCCGCCAAGGAAATAATCAGCAATATAAGAAACAAAACATGGGTGAAAAATAATAGTACAAATATAGGCAGCGAACATGGCATAATGAAAAATGGGCTATATCGCTGTCTATTTCATACATAAAAGAGGGTACATAATGAAACGAACCATTACACTACTTGTTATTTCAGCTACTTTATTTATTGCAATGATTTTTTCTTTATATTCGCATAGGCAAATAGTTAAGGCCAATCAGCCTGATATATCTGGAAAGTATGGCGTTACGATTGATGCAAAAACAGGAGACATTTTATACGGAAAACATGAACATGAACGTTCCTATCCGGCGAGTGTAACGAAAATGATGACCACTCTTCTTTTGTTGGAGAATGTAAAAGAAGATGAAGAAATTACTGTGACAGAACATGCGATAAAAACAGAAAGCCAAAGCAAAAAAATCACACTGCATGCCGGAGAAAAATTAAAGCGCGATGAAGCATTAAAACTCATGCTTGTCATTAGCGCCGATCCAATTGCCGAATCGATTGCAGAGCATATCACTGATTCCAAAGAAAAGTTTGCAAAAATGATGAATGAACGAGCAAAACAACTCGGAGCAACACATACAACATTTAAAAATGCTAGCGGAGCTGATGCACTTGGAAATAAACTTTCACCATATGATTTGGCACTTATTACAAAAGAGGTATTAAAGTATCCAATCGTCTTGCAAGATATGAATACGATTCATACAACAGTACACACATCTATGCAAACGAAAAAGATTGCAAACTATGGACGTGAAGAATTGTACGCTGATCCACATGCGATTGGAAGTAAGAGTGGCCTTTCAGCATTAGCAGAATATACAGTCGTTACAATAGATGAAAAAGACGGGAAAAGAGTGATTAACGTTGTCCTCTCTACTGGCCGCAAAACAGTGTATCCCGATGCCAAAAAGATGGCAGAATATGCTTTTGAACAATTAAAATAACCAAGGAAGTTTATACTTCCTTGGTTATTTTTTAACCATTCCTTTTAATACGAACGCTACGTTAGCTGGACGTTCTGCTAAGCGGCGCATGAAATAACCGTACCAGTCGTTTCCATATGGTACATACACGCGCATTTTATATCCTTCTTTCACAAGCTCAAGTTGACGCTCTGTGCGAATGCCGTATAACATTTGAAATTCAAACTGATCACGCGGAATGTTGTATTCTTCAGCAAGTTTTTTTGTATATTCAATAATTGCATCATCATGTGAAGCGACTGCTGTATAATTGCCATTTAATAAGTGCGTTTTAATAATTTTTTTATAATTTTCATCTACATCTTTCTTTTCTGGGAATGCAACTTCCTCGGACTCTTTATACGCCCCTTTTACAAGACGTAAATTTGGTGTATATGCATTCAAATCATCTATATCTTTTTCAGTTCGATATAAATATGCTTGAATTACTGTACCAACATTGTCATATTCCTCTTTTAACTTCTTGAAGATGTCAATTGTTTTCCCGCAACGTGAATAGTCTTCCATATCAATTGTTACAAACACACCGTTTTCTTTCGCTGCGTCTAAAATACGGCGCATATTATTCATAACTAAATTTTCTGAAATATCCAGACCCATAGATGTCATTTTTAATGAAAGCTGCGAATCTAGCTTTTCACGACCGATCGCACGAATCGCTTCAATCGATTCATCTGCCATCTCATTTGCCTCTGCTTCATTATCAACAAATTCCCCCAAATAGTCGATCGTAACACAAAGGTTTTGTCTGTTTAAATCTTTAATGGCAGCTACCGCTAAGTCGATTGTTTCTCCCGCAACAAAGCGCCCCGCTCCAAAGCGTAAGCCGTACTTCTTCGCTAGTTTTGTTAGCGCTTTATTTTTTGATAAAAACAGGAAAGAATTACGCATTAATTGTTCCATGTCTTTCACCCCTATATGACTGTACTTTGTCTGTTTTTTACCCCTCTTCTAAATTATATCACTGTTTAAAATTATTTGATACAAATAATTATTTAGATAATTAACATAATAATAGGGGAATGTTTGCAGATCCAAATTTAAAAAGGAAAAATCATATAAAAAAATTTTTCGACATCTAGCAATGTTAAGAAGTGAATAGCCAATTACATCTCTCAACAGTAAATTCGACAAATGGTTTGAGTCCCCTATCCTACCTCCAAGACGAAAGTACCACTTCGATTTCATATGACAAATGAACATTATATAAAAATAATTCATGGGCATTATTGCTTTCCCTCTCCCTGCATATGACAAAAAAAGCTCTGACCGCTTCTCCGCACGGCCAGATGCTCCATCTAAGAAGAAAATTTTTTATATAAATCCATGGTAATTTTTCGACATCTTTGTCTAGCTCCAGCGGCTAGAACAGTCGGTGGCTTCGCGTCTTCCGTCGAGGCAAAAAGCACCTCTATGTCAGAAGCTCCATCCCCCTCTTGTTCTGAGCGAGCCGCTTCCGCTTTTCGGTAGAAGTCGCTGTTATGCAGAATACAGTATGCCCGCTACTTGCTTTCTCCTTTTGTTTTAAACCTTGCATGTGGTAGGAAAAGGCACTGACCGTTTCTATGCATAGCCAGATGCTCTCGCCCGCCTAAAAAGAAAGAGGGTTTTTATTTTGTATTTATATCGTTTTTCTTTCTTACTACTTTTGTCTATGCTCGTCATTGAGCCTCTTAATTTCTGCAATTAACTGTATCATCTCTTCTTTCGCATCTGGATACGTTTCATTCCAATGCTTGACAAGAGCTGGCATCGTTTTAGCGACATACGAATATAACGCCCATTTCTCAACCTTTTGCTTATATTCTTCATTGCTCTCTCCTAATAAGAGCTCTGTATACTTCTCTAACAAGCCATCAAACTGTTCTTGAAATTTTTCGCTCATTCCTCTTATTCCTCCTTCGTATTTCTTTACAGTTGATAATAAAGTGAAACTTCCATCAGTGACGCTTTTCTCACTGATGGAAAGCCCGCCCAATCGGGCTTTTACGGGCAGTTTTCTTCCCTGTGCTTCCCCAGCCTTTACTGCCCACGAATAGCGGGATAAACAAATGCCTTATCCTTCGTCAAAAAAGAAGCAGCCTAATGTAACTGCTTCCCTTACACCTTATAACTTCGATTGTACAGATTGTAACTTCTTCTCCATTGAGCTAACTTTATCACGGCGATCATCAACGCGAATATTTGTTGCTACGCGGCCTGCACCTTTAGAAAACGGAACTTCATGCATTTGTTGAATCACTTCAAATAATACCGGAAGTTCGCCTTCAATAATTGTATTCATCGGTGTTAATTGATACTTCACGCGATCTGCATTTTTCTCAAGTACTTTTTGTATTTCTGCTACATACTCACTTACACTTGTAGTACCTGTTCCAACTGGAATAATGGTAACATCAACAATTGCCATTTCTGTTCACCTCTTCTATAGATTCTTTACTATTGTACAAAATTTTCTTCCTCTTTAAAAATATATCGGCGCTTCGACACAAGATAAAGACCCCCCGACAATATACGACACAAAAAAAACGGCTGCCGGAAAAATCCCGACAGCCTAAATCTCTATTTGTCTATTTTAAATTGTTCTACTACCTTTTCTAGATCGTTCATTTCCACTGTTAATTGCTTCATCGTTCCTGATACTTTTTCTAGATGAGCTACTTGTGTTTCTGTCGCTGCATTCACTTCTTCTGATACAGCTGCACTCTCCTGACTCGTTTCAGCAATGGTTTGCATAACTTGTGTAATATCTTTCTGTTCATGTCCAATCTTTTGTACTTCTGTAGAAATTCTTTCAACGGAAGTAATAATTGTATTTACAACAGATATAACAATTCGGAATGATTGTTCCGCATCTTTCGTTACATGATCTTGCACGTTAGCAATGTCTTTTAACTTCCCAATCACTTCTACGACGCGAGCTACTTCTTGTTGCACTTCTGCAATAATAGAGGCAATATCGCCAGTTGCTTCTTTTGACTGTTCTGCTAATTTTCGTACTTCTTCCGCAACAACAGCAAAACCTTTTCCTTGTTCCCCTGCACGTGCTGCTTCAATGGAAGCATTTAATGCTAATAAATTTGTTTGATCAGAAATTCCTTTAATGAGCTCAACGACATTTTGAATAGACTGTACACTATGATCAAGTTTTTCAGCTGCGGTTTCTGTTTCAAATACAACGGAAGAAGACTCCTCCCTTGTATTCACTAAACGTTGCATCGTTTTCAAGCCGCTTTGTGACGCTTCGTCTGCTTGATTCGTTACATCTTTAATAGAAATTACTGAGTCATTCACTTGACCTACAGACTGTTCCATATTTTCTAGCTGTGCTGAAATTTCCTCCACACTATTCGCTAGTGTTGACGCACCGCCCGTCACATCATCCATCGCACTGGAAACTTCCTTACTCGAAGCAACGGTCTCGTTTGTTAAATAGTGCAAGTTATCTGCTGATTGTTGAACTGATGATACGTTATATTTAATACGGCTAACCATTTCATTCATTTGTCCAACCATATCGTTAAAGTGCTTTGTAAGTACACCCACTTCATCGTTCGTTTGCACTTTCATTTGTAGCGTTAAATCTCCTTCTGCCACTTTTTGTACTTGATTCGTTAATGATTGAAGTGGTCTTGTTAATCTTCTTGCAAAGAAATAGGATACAACAATTGCGACAAGTACACCTGCACACGCTAACCCTATAAATGTATTTCTTAACGTTGCTAATAAACTATCCACTTCTTCTTTCGGATAGACAATCCCGATTTTCCATGGCATAGATTTCATTGGCTGACTATATGCAATAACGTCTTTTCCTTTTAACTTCGTAACAACAAAATCATTTCGATCTTGTTTTAAACTTTGAATCAGTGGTTCTTTTGATACATCTTTTCCAACTTTATCTGGATACACTAATCCCATGTTTTTATCATTAACAATAAACATTTCTCCACCATAGTTGTACTGGATATTATGAAGTAACTTTTGAATTGTACCTAATGACACATCCATCGCTACAACACCAAGTACTTCTGAACCATCCGGAGATAAAAGCGCTTTCGAAACACCAACACTTAATTGACCTGTTGCAATTTCATATTGCGGCTGTCCCCAATGTACATTTTTCGTATCACTTAAAGCAGCCTTATACCATGGCCTTGTTGTCGGGTCATATCCTTCTGGCACTTTTCCACCATCCGCAAGATTCGCACTTAATGTCTTTTTATCTTTCGTTCCGATATAAAGGTCTAAAATATCAGGGTGATTATTTTTAAACTCTAAAAACTCCTTCATTATTACCGCTTCTTCTTCTGGTGTAACACCGTCTTGGAACATTCCAACAATGTTTCCACTACTAGAATAGTATTTCATATCCTCCCCAATACCAGTAATGAATGCATTCATTTGTTCTGTTAACAAATCCATCGTATTATGAGAATATTGCTCAAGAACACGGGACTCTTTCTCTTTTTCTAACTGATATACAGTTGTCCCTAAAATAGCAAACATCATTGAAATAAGTACTGAAAATACAACTGTTACTTTCCAACGTAAACTCCTCATAACTGTACTCCCCCTAACCCCTTCTTCGTTAGTTCTACACTCCCATCTATATCATTATATTAAGAGTAAGTGATATTTGTAAAACCTTAATCTTCCTTTTTGTTAAAATTTTCATATAAACATTTTTAAGTTCTATTAAAATAACTGTACTTGTATTCCGAAGAAGAGTTATTTATTCTTAAGACACAAGAATTTTTCGTTCGGGAGGAATTATGTTACAAAGATTCGGTTTTTCACAATATGAAAGTCAAGCATACGAAGTTCTCGTTTCAAGCGAAGAGCCGCTTGATGCAACGAGCATCGTAAAGTATTCTGGTGTTCCAAAGGCAAAGATATACGAAATATTGGTACGCCTTGTCGATAAAGGCATGGTGATGGATTCTGTTTCAGAAAAGAAAAAGCTGTATACAGCTCTGCCGCTGCAGCTTGCTATTGAAAAATTAACAGCAGAATTTCAAGCAAATATTAAAAAGTTACAAAACAACGTATCGAAAAGGATGTTTACAGATGACCGTGTATGGAGTTTAAAAGTACAATCTTCTATTCACGCACAAAGTAAACAACTCGTGCAAAGCGCGAAGAAATCCATTCGTATGTCTGCATGGAATGATACATTTCTAGAGTATATGCCGCTTCTAGAAGAAAAGAAAAAACAAAGCGTAGAGATAGAAGCACTTGTTGTTGGAAGCCTTGATACAACATTAGAAAAAATCCATCTTCTCATCCCAACAGAAGAGCACCATGCACTTGAGCGCTTTTTACTCATCATTATTGATGATCGTGAAATTTTATTTGCTGGCGCTGAGCAAAACTCATGGCAAGCAATGAAAACAATGTCCCAGCCATTCGTTAAATTTTTCACAGAATTTTTCTATCATGACGTTGCCCTTGCGAAAATTACCGAGAAACATCATGATTTATTTATGAATGATGAAGAGATCCGAAACCTCTTAATGAAACTGCGCTATTAAAAAACGGACATGTATTCCTACTCATGTCCGTTCTTCATTTTGCTTCTTCATATCCGATAATAATGAAATGATTTGCTCATTGTGTTTTATTTGTACTTCTGAGTTGATATACATGAGCCGAATCCAGCGAAAAACAAAGGTAAGCATCAAAACAGGAAGTATCATAATTAGAAAACCAATCATAGACGTTACCACCTCCTTTTAACAAAATACTCCACAATTCCTCCCCATATCCTTGCACAAAAAAATAGACATCTTCAAAAGATGCCTATTTAAATTCATTTTGATTTTTCAGCATATAAGCCGCCGCTATGCAGAATACAACATAATCTGCACCCGCTTTCTCCCTTTGTTTGAAACCTCGCGCGTGGCAAAAAAAGGCCCTGACCGCTTCTATACACGGCCAGGGGCTCTCGTCCTTCCCAAAAAGAAAGAGGTTTTTGCGTTTATACATTTTCAAAATCTCTATTCATTTACTTCTTATTTAAATACCAATACACCGGTAATCCTGTTAACACGATACCAATTGACAAGAAACACCTAATTGGATCATTAATAATCGCACTTCCGATTACAAATAGTGATCCTAAAATTGCTAATGCTGGTACGATTGGATATAAAGGTACACTATATTCACGTTTTTGTCCTGCATTACGCTTCCTTAAAATGAACACCCCGATAAATGTCATAACATAGAAAATATAAATAATAAATACGGAAATCTCAGACAGTTCATTTGGATCACTGATCAGCATTAAAATAATACCAAGTAGAATTTCAACAAAGATTGCGTTTGCTGGCGTTTGAAACTTATCGTTAATTTTTGAAATAAATTTTGAAAACGGAAGTTGTCCACGCTCTGCCATTGATACTGGGATACGTGGGAATGTTAAAATTTTCCCATTTAAACATCCGAATATTGAAACGATAACACCTATACTAATCAGTTTCCCGCCATATTGGCCTAATAACATATCAGCTGCTGTTGCTGTTGCATTCTCACTAAGAGTAACAATTTGCGGTGCTGGTAAAACGTTTAATAATGCCATATTAATTAACACATATGCCGCTGTTACAACAAGAATCCCAACTGTCAATGCTTTTGGTAATAGCTTTGTTGGATTTTTCATTTCACCGCCGATTGATGCGAGTAGAATCCAGCCATCATATGCAAATAATGTTGCTAAAATTGCCATCCCTATACTTTGATTTGCAGACTCTGGTACAACAACGTTAAATACATCGCTATTTCCCTTCCAAAATCCCATCACAATAATAAGCACAATCGGAATCATTTTCCCAATTGTTGTTACCGTTTGAACAATGCCCCCATATTTTGTTCCTATACTATTTACAACCCCAAGAAATACAACTGTTCCAATCGCAATTGGTAAATTCCACACTTTATCAATATGGAAAAAGTTTAAAAGCAACGAGCTAAAGTACAATCCCAATGTCCCAATAATTGCTGGTCCATATACAAGTGTTTGCATCCATCCAGATAAATAACCCCAAAACTTACCATAAATCTCTTCTAGATACGTATACAAACCACCATTTTTCGGAATTTGTGCTCCGATTTCTGCAACTGTTAAGCCACTTGCTAAAGTTAAAATACCCCCTACTACCCAAGCAAAGATTGCCATGTTAGAACTACCGGCGTAATCCAGTACCTTACCTGGCTTCATAAATACGCCAGACCCGATAATTGTTCCAACAACGATTGATAACGCGACCGTTAGGCCAATTTTGTTTTTGTCATCGTGATGCATAACTGTGTGTCCTCCCTCTAACCCTAGTTTGATTCAAATAAAAAAACACTCATCCCTAATAAAAGGGACGAGTGTTATATTCGTGGTTCCACCCTTGTTCCAATTGGTATGAAGACACAAATCACCAATTGCTCAAGTTTCAGATAACGGCGATTGCCGGCAACAATTACTAGATATTCGTTCACTGCTGCAGTTCAAAGGTGGTAAACTATTCTTTCGTATTAGGAAACTCACAGCCTAAGGCTTCCCTCTCTGAAAATCGTAAAAAATAGATCATGTCCTTATCAATACTTTTATAATGTCGGATTTTATTATTAATGTTCATTATATTGAATTTTTTTAAAAAAGCAAGTGTGTTTTATAGTACGTAGTAGAATTATTTCAGTATAGTATAACAGTTTTATCGAACAAAACTAATATCAGTGGCGTTTTTTAACATGTAAATCGTTCCCACGCACAGCCAGGTGCTCTCGCCCATCTAAAAAAGGAGCTTTTTCATTTTGTATTTTATATTTTTTTACCTACCTTATATATAAATTCACCTTGCTTTTTCAGCATGTAAATCGCTGCTATGCAGAATAAAACATCCCCCACTCGCTCCCTCCCTTTGTTTTAAACCTGGCACGTGGCAGAAAAAAGGCCCTGACCGCTTCTACGCATTGCCAGTTCCTCTCGCCCATCTAAAAAGTTCGCTTTTTCATTTTTCATTTAGTAGAGTAGAAAACTG